>JBFYSG010000193.1:0-2962 GCA_041301835.1 Chloroflexota bacterium
GCAATCTCATACTTTTCTGTCATTGCGAGGAGTGCGCCGACCGTAGGGAGTACGGCGTGGCAATCCCCGCGCACAAGGAGAGTGCTTCGTCACTCCGCTCCTCACACATCGTCCCCGAAGGGAAAAAACGGTGCTCTTCATTTTTCTTGCACAAACGCACCCATCTCCTCGAATGCCCGGCGGCTTTCGGGAATGAGGTCACCCAGCACCTGCCAGACGTGCCACATCCCCTCCCAGACCCTGAGCGTCACCGCGACGCCATCCACTCCGGCTTTTTCTGCCAGGCGGATGGCATCATCCAGCAGGATCTCGTCGCTGCCCACCTGGATCAGCAGTGGCGGAAAACCATGGAGATCGGCATAGACCGGCGAAACGAGCGGATTGTCCAGGCTGGCTTCCCCGGCATAGCACAAAGCCCATTCTTTCAGACCATCGGTCTTGAGCACGGATTCGGCGTCCGCTTTGGTGATGTGACTCTGACCTTTGTGGGTCAGATCAGCCCAGGGAGACATGACCACCACCGCGGCGGGGAGCGGTTCCCCGGCATCCCGCAGTGCGATCACGGTGGCGAGGGCCAATCCGCCGCCCGCCGAATCCCCGCTGACAATGATCTCGCCGGGTTCGTGCCCCTGCGTCAGCAGCCAGCGATATACTTTCAACGCATCCTCCAGTGCTGCCGGGAACGGGTTCTCCGGGGCAAGGCGGTACTCGGGCAGGAGCAGGTTCATTTTCAGCGTTTGCGCCATCGGAATGCACATCATCAGGTGACCGTCGATCGAACCGATCACGTATCCGCCGCCGTGCAAGTGCAGGATGACCTTTTCGCCTTCTGCGTTTTTCGGGCGGATCCATGCCGCCGGGACACCCTCGATCTCGAACTTCTCGACTGTCGCTTTTGTCGGAATGCGGTTCGTAAGCTGCGCATTCTTGGCGCTCCAGGCGCGATTCTCGGCAATGGTCATGCGCTTGTTCTTTAAACTCATTCGAAAGAACATTCGCCAGAGGCGGCCTTGCAGACTCAATGCCATCAGGCTCTCACATTCTTCCCATATCCCGGCTCGACCAGCACCTTCCCATCCTCGAACGCCGTTTTGCCGCGCAGCACCACGCGCCTCACGCGTCCCTTCACCTGCCGGGCCTCGAACGGCGTCCAGCCGCAGCGCGAATGCATATCCGCCGAGCGGAGCTCGTAGACGGCATTCTCGTCCACTTCGACCCAGGTTTCGGGCTGCTCGGGGAGCGAGAAGATCCTGCGGGGATTGATCACCGAGCGTTGAACAATATCGTCCATCGTCAATCGCCCATCGTCCACAGCAGTAAGCAGCAATGGCAGGAGCGTTTCCACGCCGGGGAAACCGGGCGGGGGATTTTCGCCGTCCTTTTCAGCCTGGGTGTGCGGGGCATGGTCGCTGGCAAAGCAGTCGATGACCTCCAGGTTGGACCACAGGGCATCCACATCTTCTTTCGAGCCAAGCCTGGGTCTTACTTCGCCGCGGCCGGGATGACCGCGTGAAATTGCCGGGATGTCATCCTTTGTCAGGAACAGGTAATGCGGACAGACCTCGCACGTGACCTTGATGCCGCGTTCCTTGGCTGCCTTGATGACCAGGACCTCCTCTTTCAGCGAGATGTGCGCGATGTGTACCGGGCGGTCATAGATGGCTGCCATCAAGATGGCAGCCGCCATGCTGCGGCTCTCGGCGTGGACAACGATCGGCAAATGACGCGGCCAGGTCTTGAAATGCTCCTGCCACAGGTTCATCGCATCCAGCCGCAGTTCCCCAAAGGTGCTGTCCAGGTACATTTTCAACCCGGCGGCACGCCCGGGCAGATCGGGGGTCGATTCCCAATCGGCGTTGCCCGCTCCCGCGCCCAGGAACTGGGCATGATCGCAGCGCGCTTTCCCCCGGGCGGCTGATCGTGCCAGTTCCAGCGTGGCGGCGTCAAAGACCGGCGGCTTGGTATTGGGCATCGCCAGCAGCAGGGTGATGCCGCCTGCCAGCGCGGCACAGGTACCGCTGTCCCAATCTTCCTTGTGGGTCTGGCCCGGTTCGCGCAGGTGGACGTGTGGATCGATCAATCCCGGCAATCGCAGCATGGCTCCTCGCACAGATAAAAAAAAGAGAGCCGCTAAAGGCTCTCTAATGGACAAAATGGAAAGGGTTTGCGGCTGGCTCGATCAGGAACTCTCGCAAATAATGACATGTGAACATATCGGGCGGAATTATAGGCACGGCTGGGAATTTGTCAAGGGTTAAGCGGCTGGCGGGCAGGAAACCGCCGGGATGGCTATAATAGAGGGCATGCCCGGTCTGCACCGCCTGCCGTACAGCCGCACATGGATCGAATTCAGCCTGCCCGCATCCATGCAGGTGGATGTGGCGGTCTCGCGCCGGGTCGAACCGCTGGCAGACGCCTCAACCGCCATCCGGGAGGCGCTTGCCCACCCGGTCGGCACCCCCCCGCTGAGCCGGATCGCCCGGCGGGGTCAGCGCGCCTGCATTGTCTTCACCGACATCACCCGCGACAGCCCGGATGCCATGCTGGTGCCCGCCCTGCTCGCCGAACTGGAACAAGCCGGTGTGCGGGATGAGGACATCACCCTGCTGTGCGGCACCGGCATGCACCGTCCCTCCACCCCCGCCGAAAAGGACACCAAGCTCGGCGCGCAGGTGGCAAGCCGCTACCGCGTGGTCGACAACGACCCGCGCAACCCCGCAGCCCTGCTCGACCTGGGCTATAGCGTGGACGGGGTGCCCGTGCGCCTGCACCGCGCCGCCCTTCAGACCGACCTGTTGATCGCCACCGGCATCGTCGAACCGCACCAGTACGCCGGTTATTCCGGCGGGCGCAAGACCGTTGCCATCGGCGCGGCAGGCGAGGCGTTCATTGCTTATACCCACGCCCCCGCCTTTCTCGACCATCCCGGCACGCGCCTGGGGCGCATCGAAGGCAATCCCTT
>JBFYSG010000195.1:0-17684 GCA_041301835.1 Chloroflexota bacterium
AGTCTCGATCCAACCGACTGAACTGGCAAAGATCGTGGTCATCCTGGCGCTGGCATCCTATTTTGCGGCGAACAACGAAAAGCCGCGCAATTGGGGTTGGCTGATCCAGAGCCTGTTGATCACCCTTGGCATTGCTGTTCTGATCTACATACAACCGAATCTTAGCAACGTGATCGTGACGATGGCGCTCTGGGGAGCATTGACCTGGATCAGCGGGATCCAGTTAAAGCATCTCGGGATCATCGCGGCGAGCGGTGTAGGCCTGGTCGTGATCATCTTCCCGTTCTTGGAACAATACCAGCGCGATAGGGTCTTTGATTTCTTTATCGACGATCCCACTGCCAGTTTTGGCGCCACGTACAACGTCCGCCAGGCGCTGGCGGCGCTCGCATCTGGCGGCTTTTTTGGCAAGGGTTATGGGTTGGGCTCACAGACCCAACTGCGGTTTATGAAAGTCCGCCACACCGATTTTATTTTTTCGGTCATTGGCGAGGAATTTGGTTTCCTGGGCGCGATCCTTGTGCTGGGGTTGATCGGATTCATTGTCTATCGCTGCCTCCGGGCGGCACGCCTGGCGCGTGATCCCTTTGGCGCGCTGATCGCGTACGGCGTCGCCATCCTGATCTTTTTCCAGGCGGCTGTCAATATCGCGGTCAACCTGAACCTGATCCCGGTGACCGGTGTGCCGTTGCCGTTCATCAGTTATGGCGGCAGCGGACTGTTATCCTTGATGCTCGGTATAGGTCTGGTTGAAAGCGTGATCATGCGCTCGAAGCCGCTCGAATTCTAACCTGGAGGCATGTTTGACCCAAATTTCAGCGATCTCCGAAAATGAAAAACCCATCCGCACCCGATTCGCGCCATCGCCCACTGGCAGGATCCATGTCGGAAATGCCCGCTCGGCGCTCTATCCATACCTGCTGGCGCGCCGCAGCGGTGGAAAATTCATCCTGCGCATCGAGGATACGGATCAAAAGCGTTACAACCCGGACGCAGAACGCGAGTTGATCGACGGATTGCACTGGTTGGGTATGGATTACGATGAAGGTCCGGACCTGGGTGGTCCTTATGGTCCCTACCGGCAGACCGAGCGGCGCGAGGTCTACCACGAATATGCCTGGAAACTTGTGGACCTGGGTCATGCCTATCCTTGCTTTTGTTCACCCGACCACCTGGAAAAGGTCCGCCAGGAGCAGATGAAGCAGAAGCAGAACCCGCGTTACGACGGCACCTGCCGGATCCTGGATCCGGATGAAGCCCGCCGGCGTGTAAAAAACGGCGAGAAACATGTCATCCGGTTCCGGATGCCCAAGGATGGCAAGATAACGACGACCGAACTTTTGAGGGGGATGATCGTCACAGACAACTCCGCTCTGGATGATACGGTCCTGGTCCGGTCGGATGGTCTTCCCACCTACCACCTTGCGGCAATGGTGGATGACCACTTGATGCAGATCAGCCATGTGATCCGCGGCTCTGAATGGCTGCCTTCCATGCCGCTGCACGTGCACATCATCCGCGCCTATGGTTGGGATGAGCCGATGTTCGTCCACCTGTCGGTTTTCCTGAAACCCTCGGGAAAAGGGAAACTCAGCAAGCGGGACACGGAAGGGGCGATCAAGGATGGCTATTCCATCTACCTGGGTGACATGAAAGCCCTGGGCTACACGCCGGAAGGTGTGTTGAATTGGATCGCGCTCATGGGTTGGGGTGTTCCCGAGGACGACATCCTGACGCTGAGCGATATGGTGGAACGATTTGACATCAACAGCCTGACGCCATCGCCAGCGGCGATTAATTTTGCCAAACTCGATCATTTCAACGGTGCGCATATCCGCCTGCTCGGTGCTGATGACCTGGCCGCGCGGATCAAGCCGTATTACCTGGATAGGGGCTATCCCGTTGAGGATTCCATGCTCATGATGATCGTACCGCGGATCCGGGAGCGGTTGGTCACGCTGGACGATTGCCTGCCATTCGGCGGATGGTTCTTTCAAGAAACTGTGACACCGAAAGCTGAAGATCTGCTCGGGAAGAACCTTGATCCACGCGCCTCGGCAGGGATCGCCAGGAAGATCCATGAAGTCCTGGAGGGATTGCCAGACCTTGCACCCGAAACCGCTGAACCGCCCATGCGCATCCTTGTCGAGCAGTCGGGCTACAGCACAAACCAGGTATTTGGCATCCTGCGCACTGCGGTCACCGGGCAGACCGTCAGCCCGCCGTTGTTCGAGAGCATGGAGATCGTTGGCAAGGAAAAAGTCCTTGCCCGGGTTAGAAATGCCATCGAGATACTGGAGAAGATGCCGCCCGTCGGTGGATGATTTTAAAAACCTGGCGTCGGGTTGAGTTGTGTTAAACTAGATGGTGGATGGAACGAAGCAGAGCGCCTGCCATGAAGGCGCCCGGCAACTGGAGTAGAAGAAATGACCCTTGATCCCACATTCCTGAGCAGTATGATCCTGGTCCTGACCGGTTTTGCGGTGGCTTTCCTGGCGGCATTGTGGGTGGCATTGGTGATCTGGACCTATCGGGATGTGCGCACGCGCGTACGCGATCGCTTTGTGCACATCCTGGCGGCTGTCCTGGTGGCGCTGCTTAATCTCCCCGGGCTTATCGTCTATCTGGTGCTGCGACCCCCGCTGACCCTGGACGAGGAATACCAACAGACCCTGGAGGAGGAAGCCCTGCTTCAATCCATCGAAGAGCATACCATTTGCCCGGGATGTGACCGCCATGTCGGGGATGGATGGGTGGTATGCCCGACCTGTCAGACCAGGCTGAGGAAAGCCTGCCATGAATGCGGGAAATTGATGGAATTGTCGTGGAATATCTGCCCGTTCTGCAGCACCCCGATCCCGGGATTACGCAAGGATAATGCGACCCTGGACGAGGCGGTCAGCGGTTTAAAGGTGGAAGTGGAAAAGGAAGAGTAACGGATCGTTCCATGCTGATCAGCGGATTCCTGGGTCTTGGGGTTGGATTCATCCTGGCTGGGATTGTACTGTTCATATCCAGTTACACACACCAAAAACGCATGCGAAGTCCCGCCCTGATCCGCTGGGCGGGCGTGGTGGGGGTGGTGATCGGTTTTCTGCTGGTACTGGTTGCCATCTTCTGGCATTGAACGCCAGTTGAGCCCCCCGACCATGGAAGTATCCCGATAAAATATTGTTTCAGGCTCTGGTAATCACAACAAAAACCATCGGTCGGCGCCGGGTTTCATTGTGAAGCAGGCTGCGAACCGAATCTGAGATCAATTTTTCGTCATCCAATCCACCGTTATTGACCAGGTCGGTGACTTTCTTCTGGATGGCGGTGATCAAGCCATCGGAATCGTCCGGCGAGATGAAGCCACGCGTCAGCACTTCGGGCGTCTTCAGCAGGCGGTTGGAATACTTATCGAGCGGGACCGTGATCAAAACGATCCCCGAACGGGCGAGCTGCTCTCGCTCGCGCATCACGTCCAGGTCGATCTCGCCAACCGATTCGCCCTCAACAAAGATGTAACCGCCCGGCATGCGCTCGCCGAGGGTTAACTTGCCATCCGCCAATTCGATCACCTGTCCATTTTCGACGACCTGAATGTTCTCCTTGGGGATGCCGACCTGGCGTGCCAGGTTGGCATGGCGCCTCAATTGGTGGAGTTCTCCATGGATGGGGACAAAGAACTTGGGGCGGACGAGATTGAGCAGCAGTTTTTGCTCCTCGGAACTGGCATGCCCGGATACATGAACCGGCAGGATCGCCTCAGACACAACCTCGGCGCCGCGCCGCAGCAGTCGGTTGATCGTCTTGTTGATCGCTTCCTCGTTCCCCGGGATGGGATGAGATGAGAGGATGATCGTATCGCCAGGCTTCACATCGAACTGGCGATTCGTTCCAGCTGAGAGGCGCCCGATTATGGATGAAGGCTCACCTTGCGAACCCGTGCACATCAGGACGACATCATTGTCCTTAAGATGAAGCGCTTCGTCGATGCTCACTACGGTATCGTCAGGCACCTTCAGGTACCCCATCGTGCGGGCGATCTTGGCGTTATCGACCATGCTCATCCCGACGAAAGCCATCTTGCGACCGTGACGGATGGCGGCGTCTGCCACCTGCTGCATGCGGGCGATCAGGGATGCAAATGTAGCAATGATGATCCGCCCGGGAGCGGTGCGGAAAACCTCGTCAAATGCAGGCGCGATCACCCGCTCGGATTGGGTCCAACCGGGACGTTCGGAGTTGGTCGAATCAGCCAGCAGGATCGAAACACCCCGGGCTGAAAATTCCGCCAACTTGGCAAAATCCGTGGGCCAGTTATCCACCGGGGTCTGGTCGAATTTATAGTCGCCGGTGTGGACGATCAAACCAGCGGGTGTGGTGATACCCAGCCCGATCGAATCGGGAATCGAATGACAGACGTGGAAGGTCTCCACCTGGAATGGACCGATCTGGATCTTCTCGCCGGCTTCGATCTTGATGAGATTGACCCGATTTGCCATGCCGTTGCGCGCCAGTTTCCCTTCGATCAATCCGCGGGTCAGTGGGGTGGCATATACGGGAGCCTGGATTTCCGCCATCAGGTGTTGAATGGCGCCGATATGGTCCTCGTGACCATGTGTGATGATGATACCTTCCACGCGCCCGGCGTTCTGGCGCAGGTAATTGAAATCCGGGATGATGTAATCCACCCCGAGCATGTCGTTATCCGGGAACATGAGGCCAGCATCGATGACCAGGATGCGGCCGTCATATTCATACGCCATCATATTCTTGCCCACCTCGCCGAGTCCGCCGAGGGGGATGATCCGAAATATACCTGTTTTTTGTTTACTCATGATCTTCCTTTTGCTAATTCCCACTTGTTCCATAACGCATAATACAAAAATCCCCGGATGGGGTTGGGTGAAGAGATGGATTGTGGTTTATACAACTGCCATGGGCAGTTCAAGTCAAAATGAGGCAATGCTTCTTCTTGTTTTTCCAATGCTCGAACCCAGTGAGTATAGCAGTGGTGAGGGTGTTTGTCAATTCAGAACGACAGCACCCCGGCTCGTTCCCGCGGGATCGAATTCGGGTAGAATCTCCTTGAGATGCGCTGCAAAGGCGGATTATGTCCCTTATCACACTCCTGACCGATTTTGGCTCAACCGATGGCTTCAGCGGCATCCTGAAGGGGGTCATCTGGAGCATTTGCCCGGAGGCGAAGATCGCCGATATCAGCCACGAGATCCCTCCTCAAGACATCCGTAAAGGAGCCTACACACTCCAACGGGCTTACCCGTATTTCCCTCCCGGTACGGTTCATCTTGCCGTGGTGGATCCTGGCGTGGGAACCGAAAGACGTCCCTTGGTTGCGCGCCTCGGCGACTGGTTCTTTGTCGGACCCGACAATGGCTTGTTCACCTGTGTATACGAAGACGCAGAGGCCAACCTCTGGAACATGGAATTCATCCAGCTTACGAATTCGCGCTATTTCCTGCCAGAAGTCAGCACGAGTTTCCACGGGCGGGATATTTTTGCCCCGGCAGCCGCACACCTGGCGAGAGGTGTATCCATGAGCGAGTTGGGAACGGTCCTGCGCGATCCTGTGCGCCTTTTGCTGCCGCACCCGGAGAAAACTGCCAACGGGTGGAAGGTGCATATCACAGACTGCGATCGTTTCGGGAATTTACTCACCGACCTGCCGGCAGCCCGGGTTAAATCACCTGCCACCGTTCATGTGCGTCTTGGGAACCGGGAGATCGTGGGGATCAAGACCAGTTATGGTACGGCGTCCACAGGCGAATTGATCGCGCTGTGCAACAGCCAGGGCTTGCTGGAGATCGCCGTGGTCAATGGCAGCGCGGCGCAGGTCATTGATGGGATCCCGGGTTTAATCGTCGAAGTGGTAGAATAGAAGCGGTTTTGGGGAAGCGGTGTTGTACCCGTTGGAGACCCATGGCTGAGACACCCCTGCAGGTTGAGGACCTATCCTTCCGCTACCGCGATCGGCAGACTGTTGCCATCCGCAACCTTTCTTTTTCAGCCAAGGCGGGAGAGATCTTACTGATTGCCGGCGCCAGCGGGTGTGGTAAAACGACGCTGATCCGCGGCATCAATGGATTGATCCCGCGATCCTACAAGGGGGAGTTAACTGGTCGGATCCTGATCCACGGTCAGGATCCGGCGACCTGGCAATTATCCAGACTATCGCAATCGATCGGTACGGTCCTGCAGGATCCGGAAAGGCAGATCCTGGGCTCCAAAGTACTGCACGAGGTGGCATTCGGGCTTGAAAACCTGGGCATAGCGCGTGCGGAGATTCTGGCGCGCGTCGATGACGCCCTGACAACCCTGAAGATCACTCCCCTACGTTTGCGCGAGACATTCAGCCTGTCTGGTGGGGAGAAGCAAAAACTTGCCCTGGCAGGCGTCCTGGTAATGAGCCCTTCGATCCTCTTGCTCGATGAGCCTCTTGCCAGCCTCGACCCGGCATCCGCTTCTGAGACACTTGACATTGTACGCCGCCTGGCGGATGAAGGCATGGCGGTATTGATGGTCGAGCACAGGGTTGAAGATGTAATGCGCATCCATCCAGAGCGGGTGATGTACATGTCGGATGGGGAGATCAAGTACCTGGGTGACCTCGAAGGATTGGGGCAGGCGGTGGATTATCGGGATGTGAAATTACAGGCGCAGGCGATCATGCAGCGGGCAAGAATGGATCCCAAACCGGTAGAGATCAAGATCCTGCCGGGAGTCCACCACTCCGCCGCGCCAGCGCTGGGAACTGAGCCTGACCCCGAACCGCTGGTCAGGTTCGAGCAAGTCACCTTTGGATATACAGAACAGGAAGTCCTGCACGCCATCGACCTTGAGATTCGACGCGGCGACGTGATCGCCATCCTGGGGCCCAATGGCGCCGGGAAAACCACCTTTGTAAAACATGCCATCGGCTTGTTGAAGCCACGCTCCGGGCGCGTGTTCGTGCAGGGGCGTGATACTTCGGAGCTCAGCGTGGCAGAGATCGCCAGCACGCTGGGTTATGTCTTCCAGAGTCCCAGCCACATGTTGTTCGCCCCAACCGTGCGCCAGGAATTAGCCTTTGGACCAAAAAACCTAAAACACGACAAGGCGGATATCGAGAAGGAGGTGATGGAGGCGCTTGAAATTGTGAACCTTGAAGACAAGATCGATGACCCGCCCCTGGCTCTTTCCTTTGGTCAGCAGAAGCGGGTCAGCATAGCCGCCATCCTTGCCATGCGATCCAGGATCCTGGTAATGGATGAACCCACTGCCGGACAGGATTACCGCAACTACATGAATTTCATGGATGCCATCCTGCAACTCCCTTCATTTGAAGCCATCCTTTTTATTACGCATGATGTCGACCTGGCGGTCATCTATGCCAACCGGGTGTTGTTGATGGCCGACGGAAATCTTGTGGCTGATGGGGCACCGCAGGATGTTCTGGCAGATACGGCGCGGCTAAAAGCCTGTCGGATCATGCCCTCGTCCTTGTTGGCAGAAAACCTGAAATTGTTGCAACAGACAGGTCGTTTTATGCGTGCCGAAACCCTGGCACACATTTAATCCAAACAAGAGGAGAAAAAGATGAAGAAAATTGTTGGTGTTCTCATTGCCCTGCTCGTGATCCTGGGGATCATCATCCTGAGTGTGGTGGTCCTTGGGAACGCGATGGGCATCGAGCGTTTCCAGACAGGGGAAAACCCTCTGCTGAGATTCGCATTCGTGATCGTCGGCGGCTTGATCGCCCTGGCGGTCTTCCTTGCGACCCGGGAAAATAAAGCCTGGGAAGTTGGGACGCGTCAGGTAGTCTGGATGGCTATCGGTGCGGCGCTCTACGCTGTGTTCTCCTGGTTATTTAACGGGACCGTATTTATTGTGCCATCCCTCAGCCAGGTATCCCTGCGTCCAGCCATCGCCATACCGATGTTCTTCGGCTATGCCTTCGGTCCGGTGGTTGGATTCTTCTCTGGGGCGGTCGGCAATCTATTCGGTGACGCGCTAACAGGTTTCGGTCTCAGCCCGCAATGGAGCATCGGCAATGGTCTGGTCGGCTTCATCGCCGGACTCCCGCTCCTGTTCAAGGACAAGAAGAAAAGCCTGGACACGGTGCTGGGCGTCGGCGCGATCCTTGCTTTGGTGGCAGTCGTGATCTACTTTATCAACAAGTCCCTGCCAAACATGCTCTATTACGATGTGCCGAACAATATCTTCGGCGATGCACCCATCACCCTGTTCGCGGGCGTCTCCCTGCTGATCGGACTGGTCCTGGTGGTCATCGTCCGCTTCGCGTTCGGAAAGAATATCGATATAGCCGCAGCCGTGACCTGGTCCATGCTCGGGAACCTCCTGGGTATTGGATTCGCTGCCATCTCGGATATCTGGATCAATGGATTCAGCCCCGCGGCAGCAATCGTAGGTGAATTCCTCCCGGCGGCGGGCCCGAACCTGATCTTTGCCGCCATCCTGGTGCCGCTGCTGGTTGTGGCATACGCCGCGGTTCAGCGCCAGTCGGGCAGATAAGAATCAGCCCATCGGTTTCAAGCGAGGCGGAGGGGGCAAACCGCCGGAGGTTGAACGGGCGATTTGCCGCCTCGCATTGACTGAATAGCGATCCTGCCCATGCTTGTCACCTGGCGATATCGTAAACGCAAGTCCCTGATCCAGTGGTTTGATCCACGGGCGTGGATCATCTTCTACGGCTGTTATCTGGTCTCCACGCTCTTCTTCTGGGATATCCGCTTTCTGCTGCCATTCCTGCTGATCGCATTGGTGGTGCTCTTCACTTCCGGGGTCAGCTGGAAGGAGATCCGCCGGGCTTTCCTGTTCATTATCGGATTCGTCTTTATATTCACCTTCCTGACCTTCCTGACCGGACGCGGTGGTGCAGAGGTGTATCAGCAGGAGCATATCCTGCGGGAATTCCGCGCCTCGTTTTCCATACTCGGCTGGACACCCTCCCTGAAGATCACGGTGGAACGCGCATTCTTCGCGGTCAGCCAGTTCGCTCGTGTTTTCGGTATCGCGATTATGACCATCCTCGTCCCGTATTCGCTGGATCCGTCCCTTTACGGGGTAACCTTCCGCGGGCTGGGTTTACCGGACAAGATCGCATACGCCATGGACCTTACCATGCGTTTCATCCCCACCTTCGGGCGCGACTTCCAGCTGACCATGGATGCGCAGCGCGCCCGCGGTTTCGAATTGGATAAGATCCGAGGGGGCTTGATCGAACAGGTGAGGAAATTAGGTCCGTTGATGGTGCCGGTCACGATCCACGCGATCATTGGATCGGAGGACATCATCGACGCGATGGACCTGCGAGCCTTTGGCGTGGGTCCCCGTACATGGTTGGAGCACCTCCAATACCAGAAGCGCGACCGGATATTGAAGTGGGTGGGGGTGATCCTGCTGGTCGTCTCGTTCGTCCTGCTGGTGATGGGATACGGGGGGTTCTGGGTGCCTGAATTCCTTTTAACACTAAGCAGCGGTTAACCCGGCATCCTGCTCATGGATCAGTACTAGGATCTGGATCTTTTCCCTTCGCGGGCAGGATGAATTTAAACCAGGCGACGGGGATCATGATCGCACTTGCCACAGCAGTCACCCAGAAGGGCGTCTGGGGTGAAAATTGCACCCACAGTTGGGCACCGATCCAGGGCATCGGCAGGGATAGTATTCCGAGCGAGGTGCCAAAGAAACCGAATGCCAAGCCGCGCCGTTCTTCTGGAACCACCCTGGAGATCAACGAGTCATAGGCGGGCATAAGCACACCAACCCCCAATCCGTGGATAAAGCGGGAGATCAGCAAGGCTGCAAGCGCGGTGTTGAGGATCATCAGCAGCATGCCTGCTGTAACAAGCAGGAATCCGGCGGAGATGATGGTGCGCTCATCACGTTTATCGGTCAGCCAGCCGCCCAGGAAGGAGCCAAGGATGCTAGCCAGCCCCCAAACCGCGCCTAGGACACCGACCTGCTCCAGGGTTAATTTTCCAAGTTCCGTGAGGTAGATGGGGTACAGATCGCTACTCAGCACGGAGGACGTATCCCCGATGGCGTCTGTGATCCAGATCCAGGTTAATATTCCTCCGCCGAACAACAGGACGAACATGGCTTTCAACTGGGTCGACAAGCCGCGCAGGGTGGGTTTTTGTACCTCCCGGCGGGGCGCAAATCTTTCGGCGGTTGCCATCCAGACGCGGATCACGGTTGCCAGGAGATAAAAAACGAAGGCGACCATGAGCATCGGGCGAAATGATATACGAAAAGCCAGGAAACCCGCCAGCATGGGACCGATGACCGCCACGGTCATAAAAATACCACGTGAGATCCCAAACACTTTTCCCCGACTGGTCTCGTTCGTCTGTTCGGCGATGAATGCGCCAAAACTTGGTCCGACGAACGAATTGGAAACGTACTCGACGCACAAACCGAGCATCACCCATTCCCACGAGGGGGATAGGAAGAACATTAAATAACCAATAAGGGCGATGGAACTTCCCACGGCGATTGCCCGCAAGCGTCCGACCATATCGGAGAACCAACCACCGACGATCTGCAGGACCATGGGAACCAGCGAGGCAACCGTAAAAACAAGACCCACCTGACCCACGCTCGCGCCAAGGTCCAGGAGGTAGAGCGCCATCATGCTGTATGCCATCTGCCCGGCGATATTGGCGAGCACCATGGCAAGCAGAAACCAGCGCAAGGTCGCGCTTAGAAGGCTTTCGGGTTTTTGTTCCATAGGATCTTCGGAAAGGTCATCCCGTCGTTGTATGGTTCCAGGTACCTTGAGCCTCCCTTCTGTTTCAGCTCTTTCCGTTCATGCGAGCAATTCTTCCCAATCAAGATGGTCTGCCGTATGATGGAGGCGGTGATCATCATCCACGGAGATGTAACTTAAGCGGTTCAGGATCCGTCGCGCGATGCGATGGACAAGCTCGCCTGGGATGACATCATCTTTTTTACCAATTATCAAGACCGCTGGCACCCGGATCGGTTTCGGCAGGTGTTGGGCGAATTCAGCCAAGTGCAGGGCTGGCGCGAGCAGGATCAATTTCCTCACCTGTTCGGGGTGACGGGAGGCATAGTAGACCGCCATCAGACCACCCAGGGAGGAACCGATCAGCGTCCATCCGGAGGCCTCCTTCAGGATATCTTCCAGTTGTGCCATGCGCACCGCGAGCGGACCGGTAAAATCCGGCACCAGGATATCGGGGAATAGACCGCGCAGAACCTGTGCCTTGTAGGTCTGACTGTTGCTCTCTGATCCGTGAATAAACAGGATGCGGTTATTTTCCATCGGCTCATTATACATCCGGGACAGTTTAACAGGGGACGAGCGTCTTAACCGGCGGAAATCTCAACTTCAGGCAATGAAAAAACGGGATCCCCAACGAGGATCCCGTTCATCACGCCTGCGTACTTCGATCATTTTTCGACTACAAAAACCAAAGCAACCATACCGGCGCCGGTATGGATGGATAATCCGGGCGAGATCTGGGTATTGATACCGCCTTCCGGGCAGTGAACGGATGCACGGACAAGCTGCTCGAACTTCTTGCCTGCCTCCAGTGCCTTGACATGCATGATGCTCAGTTTTTCGACCTTCCTGCCGGCAACTTTTTCCTTGGTTAACTCCATCACCCGGTTCCAGGCTTTGGTCTGGGTGCGAATCTTCTCCACGAGTTCTAACTTGCCGTTTTGGAGGGAAAGGATCGGTTTGATGTCCAGGAGCCCCGCCATTCCAGCTGCCAGCGAACCCACGCGACCGCTCATGGCAATGTATTTAAGGGTCGAGAGCGCACCGAAGAGGTAAGTCCGCTCGCGGATGCTCTCTGCCGCGGAGATCGTTTCCTCCATCGTGGCGCCCGCGGCGGCGGCTTCGGCGGCTGCCAGGACCATATAACCCTGTCCCATGGCAAGGCTGCGGGTATCCAACACCTCGATGCGTTTACCGGGGAATAATTCTACCGCCTGCCGGGCAGAGGCGTAGGTTGCGCTCATCTCGCTGCTGATATTCATGCACAGGATCTCATCAGCGCCGGAATCGAATGCCTGTTTGAAGGCTTCGGCGAACATACCCGGGGAAGGTGCGGCAGTGGTCGGTAATTTCCCATCCCGGTCGATGCGGGCAAAGACGGTGTCATTGTCGATATCAAAGACATCCCGGTAGGAGTCCTCCCCAAACTGGATGATGATGGGTACCTGGACAATATTGTATTGTTTGGCAATATCGAGCGGAAGACTGGAATCTGTATCGGTGATAATGGCAATTCGCGGCATAATGCCTCCTAAGTTATTAATGATAACACGCAACCCGGGAAATGGTTCGCGGGTTGGGGTGGTTGTAGCCCGATATATGTTGACAAAACAGACCATTTAGGTTATAAATTACCCACCCCCCCTGGGGGGGGTATAGGACATTGGACAAAGGAGAACAGGGAATGAAGGACGAAGGAGTTGTTAAACGCCTGAGGACCATTGAAGGTCACCTTAAGGGTATCAGCCGCATGGTCGAGCAAGATGCCTACTGCATCGACATCATCCGCCAGATCCAGGCAGTGGAAGCAGCGCTGAAAAAGGTCAGCACGCAGATCCTGGATGGGCACCTCAATTCCTGCGTGATCACCGCGGTCAAAGGCGATGATCCCATGGAACGCGAGCGTGTGCTCAAGGAAGTCCTGGAAGTGTTCGAAACTTCATCGAAAGGCTGACACGGAAGCGATCGAGCATCCAGATAACATTCTTAGAAAAAGGAGAGATCCATGTTCACAGTTACGTATTCTGTTCCAAATATTTCATGCCAGCACTGCGTTCATACCATCCAGACCGAACTGGCAGACCTGATGGGCGTCAAGTCCGTGCAGGCAAACGCGGAATCCAAGCAGGTGGTCATTACATTTGAACCACCTGCCTCAGAAGAGAAGATCAAGACCCTGCTGGCCGAGATGAATTACCCGGCAGCCACGTGAGTATCCACCAAAGCCTGAAAGATCGACCATCACCATTCCCATGTCCGAACTGAGGCAGATCACCCTTCCTATAACCGGCATGACCTGCGCCAACTGTGTCGCAACCATTGAGCGCGGGCTCAAAAAACAAGCTGGCATCCAATCGGCAACCGTCAACCTGTCTTCGGAACGCGCCGTGGTTTCCTACGATCCCGGGCTGGTGGGTTTGTACGACCTGGTCGCGCGGATCGAACGGTCCGGGTATGGCATCACCAGCGGTGAAGCAGACCTCATGGTCGGGCGGTTATCCGACGACAATGATGCCCGGCGGCTGGAGAAAGCCTTGCTGTCTGTGGTTGGCGTGCAGGAAGCGCTGGTTGCCAACACGACTGGAAGGGCGCGCGTCCGTTACATTCCCACCGTGGTGAGTCTGCCAGAAATATGTGCGGCTGCCCGGCGAGCGGGTTTTGAGGTCACTGACCTGGGAGCGGGGGAAGACGCTGAAGCAAAGGCGCGTGAAGCGGAGATCCGGCATCAAAGAAAATTACTGACCATCGGCTTGATCTTCACGATCCCACTGTTCCTTTTTTCGATGTCTCGCGACCTGGGTCTTTTTGGGATGTGGGCGCACGAAGATTGGGTGCACTGGATGATGCTGCTGTTCGCGTCCCCGGTGCAGTTCTATGTGGGTGGGCAGTATTACCTGGGCGCTTTCAAGGCTCTACGCAACGGCTCCGCCAACATGGATGTGTTGATCGCCCTGGGCTCCTCGGTTGCCTACCTCTATTCGCTGCCGATCACGTTTGGATTGCTTGAAGGGCATGTCTATTTCGAGACTGCCGCCGTTATCATCACCCTGATCCGTCTTGGGAAATTCCTGGAGGCGCGGGCAAAGGGGCGCACCTCGGATGCCATCAAGAAATTGATGGGGCTGAGGGCAAAAACCGCCCGGGTCAACCGGGACGGCCAGGAGATCGCGATCCCTGTGGAGGAGGTGCGTGCCGGGGATATCGTACAGGTCCGCCCGGGTGAAACCATCCCTGTTGACGGCGTGGTCTTGACCGGACACTCATCAGTGGATGAGGCCATGTTGACCGGTGAATCGCTGCCGGTGGAGAAGGGTCCCGGCGATCCTGTAACAGGCGCTACACTAAATAAAAATGGCGCATTCACTTTTCAAGCCACCAAGGTAGGCAAGGATACGGTGCTGGCACAGATCATCCGCCTGGTGGATGAAGCCCAAACCAGCAAGGCACCGATCCAAAAACTTGCTGACCGGGTGTCTGCCATCTTTGTTCCTGCGGTGGTTCTCATAGCAGCACTTACATTCCTGGGGTGGTTCGTATTCGGTCCTGCTCTTCCGGTCAATGCGGATATCGATGCCTTCACACGTGCGCTGATCAATGCAGTGGCGGTGCTGGTCATTGCCTGCCCATGCGCCATGGGGCTTGCCACTCCGACCGCCGTGATGGTCGGCATGGGCAGAGGCGCTGAATTTGGCATGTTGTTCCGCAACAGCGAGGCACTGGAGATGGCGGGTCGGGTGAACGTGGTCGTGCTCGACAAGACCGGAACGATCACGAAGGGTCAGCCAACTGTAACGGATATCCTTGTCCTTGAGGGCATGGAACCGGAAAAACTGCTTCAGATGGCGGCATCGGTTGAGAAAGGAAGCGAGCACCCACTCGGTGAGGCGATCTGGGCAGAAGCCACGAAGCGCGGCATCAAACTTCTGGCGGCGGATCAATTCCTGGCGGAGGCCGGTTTGGGGGTGTCTGCCCGTGTGGATGGCAGGGTCGTAACCATCGGCAGCCCTCGCATGATGGAAGCGCGTGGTCTAGAGGCGGGAGACCTGCCGCGTACGGTGGAACGACTCCAGACGGAAGCCAAGACAGCGATGATGGTTGCCGTGGATGGCAGGGTATGCGGTGTCATCGCTGTGGCTGATACGCTCAAGGACAGTTCGCGGCAAGCCGTTCGGGACCTGCGCAATATGGGGTTGAGGGTGATCATGATGACGGGCGATAACCGCAAGACCGCGCAGGCGATCGGTGAGCAGGTCGAAGTTGATGAGGTGTTGTCCGAAGTGCTGCCAGATGGGAAGTCGGAGGCGATCCGGGAGATTCAAGCCTCCCGGAGCGCATCCGGGTCGAAAAAAGTAGTTGCCATGGTCGGCGATGGCATCAACGATGCTCCGGCGCTCGCGCAGGCCGATGTTGGCATAGCCATCGGGACAGGAACAGATGTTGCGATGGCAGCCGCTCCGATCACACTCATCAGCGGGGAACTTCAGGGTGTGTCACGCGCCATCCGCCTTTCCCAGAGCACCCTGAAGACGATAAGGCAAAACCTGTTCTGGGCATTCTTCTACAATGTCATCCTAATCCCCGCGGCCGCCTTTGGTCTTCTCAATCCCATGCTGGCAGCAGGTGCAATGGCGTTCAGCAGTGTTTTTGTTGTAATGAACAGTCTGCGGCTGCGGAAACTTCGGCTCCCAGGGTGACGTTCATTTCCGTCTGTGATGCGATTATCGAACGTACTAAATCCATAACTAATATTTTCAGGAGGTTCTGTCATGCAACGACGAGTATTTTTTGTCTTGATCCTTGCCGCACTGATCGCCCTTGCCGCCTGTTCGCCTGCCCAAGAGATGGGCATGACTGCAACGATGCCCGTCGGTCGCGGATATGCGGATGAGCAGGAGATCTATTTCATACATACCGAGGCATCCGACGCGGAACTCGCCCAACTACTCACCGACATGATGGACTCGCCTGTGCTGCATGTGCCATCCCTGGCGGAGATCCCAGCCCAGGCGCTGGCAAATGTCTACGTATTCACCAATGGCTTGGAAGGTATGGGACCGCTTGGATATGCACCGGATGTATTCGACCTCCCCCCGGGCACGGCGGGATATACGCCACTGCGGCGCTTGAACCTGGTTACCTGGGTGGATCCTGCCGGTGGACGCGAGCTGAAGGCTGCCTCCGAAGTGCTCGAAGCAGAAGCATCAGGCGAGCTGAGCATCGAACAGCCAGGCGTGGTCATCAATATGCCATTTGTTGTCTGGGAAACCGGAAAACGCTGAGCATGCCATGATCCATTCCCGACCAGTTGAAGGAGGATCTTGATGCAGGAATATTTGCTTGCTTTCGTCACCGGTTTGACTGCCGGCGGGTTGTCCTGCCTGGCGGTGCAGGGAGGCCTGCTCGCCAGTTCGCTGGCAAACCAGGTGGAGCGGGATGTGCTCGACCCGGCGCATCGGAAGACCCCCCGTTCCATGAGCGCAAAATCCACTCTCACGATCCTGTTCTTTCTAGGGGCAAAACTTATCGCCTATACGATCCTTGGCGCGTTGCTCGGGTTGGCAGGATCTGTATTCACCTTCAGCCCGGCTGCGCGCGCGATCCTGTTGATCGCCATAGGGATATTCATGGTGGGGAATGCTCTGCGGATGCTCAATGTCCATCCCTTCTTCCGCTATTTCGCCATCGTTCCCCCCCGATTCATCACGCGCTATATTCGCACGAAAGCCAAGAACAGCGTGGATTATTTTTCGCCGTTATTCCTTGGTGCCTTGACGGTGTTCATCCCCTGCGGCGTCACCCAGGCGATGATGGCGGTGGCATTGGCAACCGGAAATCCGATCCAAGGAGCGGCATTGATGTTCGCCTTTATCCTTGGGTCAAGCCCGGTATTTTTCCTGGTCTCCTTCCTGACCATGCAAATCAGCCAGCGATTGGAGAAGTGGTTCTATCGCGCCATCGGCATCACTGTGCTTGTGTTTGGATTGATCACCGTGAACAGCGGGCTCAATGTGATGGGAATGCCGTTATTCCAACCGAGATGGCCCGGTGCCGCTCAGGCGGACCCGGTGAGCCCAACGAGGCCGCCGAGTTCCGACGGCGTCCTGGAATTAATGGCTCAGAACAATGGTTATTTTCCCGAGCGATTGGCTGCCCCGGCGAATGTGGACTTGACTTTAAATGTAATCACCCAGGATACGGTGTCCTGTTCGCGCGCCTTCCTGGTTCCAAGCCTGGGCGTCCAGATCATTCTGCCGGAAACTGGTGTTGTTCCAATCTCCATCCCGGCACAACCGGCGGGCACGGTGCTGCCATTCACCTGTTCGATGGGGATGTACACCGGCGAGATCGTATTTGGAGACTGATGTAATGGTCAAAGCAGAATTCCTCATCACGGGCATGCACTGTCCCAACTGCGCCATGCGCTTGGAAAGCCTGGAAGATTCGCTCGCGGGAATCCGCTCCGCGGAAGCCAATTATCAGAAGGGCAGCCTGGTCGTGGAATACGACAGCGCCCGCTTGGGCGAGGCGGAACTTCTGCTTGCCATTCAAGAGGCGGGTTACGATGGTGTGAAGATCAGGGATGAGGTCGTCAATTGAACGGGTAGAAAAAACTCCTGCAGCCGATCGGCTGCAGGAGTTACTTTTAGACCAGGTCTGCCATCAAGTCCATGGGCACAACTGCGGCTCCAACAATGCCGGGTCCGGTATGCACGCCCAGGACTGGCGAGATGCGCAGGATCTCCAATTTCTTGATATTCAGGCGTTGACTCAACAGGTCCGCCAGTGTTTTAGCGCCATCGTCGAAACGTCCGTGCATGACGCTGACCCACAATTCCTTCTCGGCATAGATCTGATGCAGATGGTGGGTGATGAACTCCAGCGCGGCAGGGATCGTGCGGGTTTTCCCCAAGGTCGAGTATTTCCC
>JBFYSG010000198.1:0-9632 GCA_041301835.1 Chloroflexota bacterium
CGTCGCGTAGGTGTACCCGCCGCGGCGCTCAAATTCCTGCTGCAATTTGCCGTAGCGTTCCAGCACCTCCGCCGAGAGCGCCGGGTCGGACATCTCCCCCTCCAGTTCATGGAGCTCCTGCTGGCGTGCCTGCAGGTCGGAAAAGACCGCCATGCAGGCATCCCAGACCGTGCCCTGCATGTTGAAGCCGGCTTCCTGCGGCAGGTAGCCCGTCCGCAGGCTTTTGGCGCGCGCCACCGTACCGCCGGTGGCTTCTTCCAAACCGACCAGGATGCGCAGCAGGGTCGTCTTCCCGATCCCGTTCGGTCCCACGATCGCCAGCCTTGCCCCCCTGGCTACGCTGAAGGAGATGCCTTTGAACAGGTCCATCGGACCGAAGGATTTTGAGAGGTTGGAGATCGTGAGCAGTGACATGGTTCACACCTGGGTGCGGCAACGCCGCCCCATTATACCAGCGGCAGCCTTCCGGCTCAGCCGCGCCGCTCAAGACAGTACTGCACCTGGTCTAGATAGGGAAAATCCGACGGCTCGACCGGCAGCCTTGCCAGCGGTTTGACCGGTTCAGGGCTGCCCCACTCCTCCAGATCACATCCCAGCAGTGCCAGCATGGGGATGCGTGGGCGTGAGGGGAAATCCTCCGCCCGCGCCAGGTAGATCGTCCCGGAGGTGAAGGGGTGCCGACCCTCCAGCTCGCGCTCCAACTCAAAATGGTAATACTTCTCCCGCCTGCCCTCCCCGCCAATGCCGAGACAGCCGTTGTGGGTGGTGCGGACCCTGCTCTTATCGAGGATGGCGAACCACAGCGCCCAGATGGCATCCGGCGTGGCGAAGATCTGCCGGCGGTTGCCGAATTCGTTGTCATCCGTACTCAGGCGCACCGGCTCGAGCATCGCGAGCGCGTCCAGGCTCGTCCCGTGCGCCACCAGCCCGCGCCAGTCGCACAGGTAATTCAGGAAGTCGAGTTTAGGATAAGGGAGATCGTACTCGATCGGGCGCTGCGACTGGGTCAGCAGGCTGGCGTTGAACAAGCGGTTGAAGGCATAGGCGGCGGTCCCATCCACAGGCTTCACCAACCGCCGCATGGGAGGCACCGGGCTGCCGGCGCGGCGGCGGATGTGCGGATAGACGCGCCGGAATAGAGGCAAAGCGATGCTCTCAGGCAAATGCATGGGGTCTCTCCGCGCGCCGCCCGGATGCCAGGAGCGACTTACCTGCCGCCGAACTGCTGGAGCGCCAGGCGCAGACGCTCCCCCACATCATCCGGCGCATCCTTCGGGATGGACTGGATGGCGGTCTGAGCCTCGACCACCGAGTAACCCAGCGCGGTCAGCGCCGCCAGCACTTCACTGTCGGCATCCGACATGGCGGCGATCTGCTGCAGGGCATCGCTGGGTTTGAGCCGGTCGTGCAGGTAGAGCACGATCTTCTGGGCGGTCTTCTTGCCCACCCCGGGGACGCGCCCGAGCAGATCGGGGTCGTCGCCGAAGACAGCCCGCTGGATCAGGTCCATGGTCGTACCCGACATCACCGCCAGGGCAGTGCGCGGTCCAACCCCGTCGGTGCCGAGCAGCAGGATGAACAGGTCGCGGTCGGCTTTGGTCTCGAAACCGTACAGGTTCCAGGCATCCTCGCGCACCACCAGGTGGGTGTATAGCAGGGTCGCCTCGCCCACCTGCATGCGGGTGCGCAGCGGTGCGGGCACAAAGACCCTCAGCCCGATCCCGCTGCCCTCGATGACGACTGCGTTCTCCTCGATCTGGGTGATCTCTCCGCGTAATGTTGCGATCATGCGCATCCTTCCATTGGCTTCCCGGTCACCTGCGTCTTGTTTGACATCTTTACCCTTCGTAGCGCCGGGTGTTCATGTGGGTGATGGCGATGGCAAGGGCATCCGCGGCATCATCGGGCTTGGGGATCTCCGTCATGCCCAGCAGGGTGCGCACCATTTCCTGCACCTGGCGTTTCTGTGCCGCGCCGTAGCCTGCCACTGCCTGCTTCACCTCGTTGGGTGTGTACTCGAACACTGCCAGCCCTGCCTGGGCGAGCCCCAGCAGGATCACGCCGCGCGCCTGCCCCACGGCGAGGGCGGTGCTGACGTTGCGCTGGAAAAACAACTTCTCCACCGCGCACGAATCAGGCTGGTGGAGAAGCAGGAGTTCTTTTAATTGTTCGTGAAGCATCATCAGCCGCTGGTGGGCAGGCTCTCCCGCCGGGGTGCGCAGGGTGCCATAGGCGACCATCGCCAGGCTGCCATCCGGCAGGTCGCGCACCAGACCGAAGCCGGTGGTGGCGGTTCCCGGGTCGATGCCCAGAACCAGTGCCATATTATGCCTCCTCGAGCGCGGCGAGAGCCTCCTCGGAAAGTCTCACATTGTGGAACACGTCGGCGACATCGTCCAATTCTTCGATCGCCTCGATGAGCTTCATCAACGAGAGGGTCGCATCCACCGACAGATCCAGTTCCTGCTTGGCGATCAACCTGAGTCCCGATTCATCCGGTGTGACACCCCTGGCATGCAGGGCATCGCTGATGGTCTTGAAGGCTTCCACCGGGGCGATGATCTCGATCTCATCACCGCCATCCACCACGTCATCGGCGCCGGCTTCGATCGCCAGTTCAAAGGCGGCATCGAAACCGAGCTGCTCGGACGGGAAGGAGAAATAGGATTTGCGGTTGAACTGCCAGCCCACCGCCCCCGCCTCTGCCATGTTGCCGCCGGAACGGCTGAAGGCATGGCGCAGGTCGGCAATGGTGCGGTTGCGGTTGTCGGTCACACAGTCGATCATGATCGCCGCGCCGTGGGGACCGTAGCCTTCCAGGGTGATCTCTTCAATGATCGTGCCGTCCTTGTCATCCCCCGTGCCGCGGCGGATGGCGCGCTCGATGTTATCCTTGGGCATGTTGCTGGCACGGGCTTTTTCGATCGCCAGTTGCAGGCGGATATTCGTCCCGGGATCGCCGCCGCCGTCGCGTGCCGCCATGACGATCTCACGCGCCAGGCGAGTAAAGATGGCACCTTTCTTGGCGTCTGCCGCACCCTTCTTGCGGCGGATGGTTGCCCAGTGGCTGTGACCTGACATAGTACACTCCTCGATAGAACCCAAAACGTGGGGATTTTGTAAAATAGCCTGCGAATTATACCATAGGGCTACGAGGCGGCGAAGAAACCGACGCCCATCACGCCCGGTCCGCCGTGGACCACGATGGCGGGGGGCAGTTCATAGATGGGGATGTGCGCCAGGTTCATTTGGGCGCGCAGGTCTGCCGCCAGAGCCTCGGCTTCCCCGGGTGCATCCGCCTGCAGGACGCACAGGTGGGCGCGCTCTTCCCGGGGGCATTCCTCCTGCACGACCTCGAGCAGCCGCGCCAGGGCACGCTTCTTGGTGCGCTGCTGTTCAAAGGGTTCCACCTGCCCGGCGCGCAGGCTCAGGATCGGTTTGACCTGCAGAAGTTCACCCAGCAGCGCCTTCGCCCCGCCGATGCGCCCGCCCTTTTGCAGGTATTCCAGCGTGTTCACCAAAAAATACAACCGCCCGCGCGGGATCCATTCGTTCAACCGGCTCACGATCTGGTCGGCAGAGTCGCCCGAGGCAGCCCAGCCCTGTGCCATCAGCACCAGGCTTGCCAGGTTGCCGGCAATGGACAGCGAATCGACCACATGCACCTTCACCTGGGGGAAATCCTGCGCCGCCACCTGCGCCGAGCGCACCGTGCCGCTCAGTTTTGCCGAGGGGGCAATGACAACGACCTCCTCGCTGTTCCGCCCAGCCTCTTCAAAGATGGGAGCGTACAACTGCGGGGGCGGTGCGGCGGTCTTGGGCAATTCACGCGCCGCCTTTAATTTTTGCAGGAATTGGGCGGTATCCAGTTCGCTGTCGTCACGGTACGATTGCTCACCGAAGACAACGATCTGCGGGATGAGCGCGATGCCCAGTTCCTTCAGCAGCGGGCGCGGCAGTCCGCTCGTGGTATCGGCAACGATCTTGACCATTCATGCCTCCTTGCCAGCGGGGTCCAGCGGGATGGCGTACGTGCGGTGTATCTTGTTGAAGTCTACACCAAAATTCTCCATCTCGCGCATCATTTTCTCGTTCTCCATCCCGATCTGGATGACCTCGACCTGCCGGCAGCGCGGATTCTGGGTGATGCTGTGGAACATCTCGCTGTACAGGATGGCGGTGCCCCCCGATCCGCGGTATTCGGCGATCATCCCCGCGCCGTTGATGTCGATCCGTTCGGAGCGGCGCAGTTCGCCCAGCAGGGTCAGCCAGCCGAACGGCAGCAGCCGCCCGCGCGTTCGCTGCAAGCCGCGGGCGATATCCGGGTAGGCCAGCAGGAATCCGACCGGTCGTTCGTCCTTCATCACGATCTTGATCAGGCGCGGGTCGGCGAACCACAGCATCTGGTCTGCCAGGCTCTTGATCTCGGCATCGGTCAGAGGCGTGCCGCCCTGCGTGCCTTCCAGCGCCCCGTTATACAGTTCCTTCAGATGCTTAAGCGCCCGGCGCAGATCACCCCGGGTGTTAAAGCGGGCGATGGTGAGCCCGCGCCGCACACGGATGCGTTCCGCCAGTTCGTGGATGCGCGGCGGGAAGGCAGTTACCGCCTGCATGCTGCCCGAGGCGATCTCATCCACCTTGGTAAAACCAAGCGCCTCGATCAACCCGGCGTAATAGGGCGGGTTGTAAGGCAGACCTGCCGGCGGCAGGTGTTCAAAACCTTTCACCAGCAATCCCAGCCCGTCCAGCGCGGTCATGCCGCGCGGACCGAACATCCGGTCCAAGCCCCGCCGGCGCGCCCAGTCGGCACCTGCCGCGAACAAGCCCCCGGCGGTCTCGTGGTCATCTTCAGATTCGAACAGGGTGAAAAAAGCCGTGTGCGACCGGTTGTGCTGGTTGTGCAAGCGATTATCCAGCACTGCCAGGCGGGCAACCGCCTCGCCCTGGCGGTACGCCAGGAAGAAGCCCGCCTGCGAGTGCCGGTAGAACGGATGCCGCCCGGGGTCCAGGCGCAGGCGTTCCTCCATCTCCAGCGGCGGCACCCACAGCGGGTCGCCGTGGTACAGGCGGGCGGGCAGGCGCAGGAAATCGCGCACCTGGCGGCGGTTGGAGGGATCGACCTGGAGGATCTCCATCGGATACCTTATCCCCTCCCCCATGGAGCGGGAGAGGGGATACATCCCTAAGGATCAGAGCGCTGCGCCGGTTTTCCTGTCGGCGGCTCGCTTCGCCATCAGGTCGCGCAGGGAACGCACGTCGCCATCCACGAAGAACAACGCCCCCAGGTAGATCACAAAGCACAGGACCCATGCGGAGATGCAGACCGTCAGTATGGCATACTGCAGGCTGGCGAACGGACCCACGATGGTCGCAAAGTAGAGCGAGAGCGCCCCCGCCAGGGTGGGTGCCAGCGCCGCCCCGCTGTTCTCGATGAAGTATTCGATCGCCTGCGTGGTCGAGCGCACCTCGGGCGGGGTGATGTCAAAGATGGTGGCGATGACATTGGGTGATGAGAACGGCATGAACAGCGCCGTCAGGCACATCAGGATGAAAAAGGCGGTCGGGTTGGAGGTGGGCGTGTTCAGCGCGAAGAAGAGGAAAATCGCCCCCAGGATGACACCCGCGCTGGAAACCAGGATCCTGCCTTTGAGTGTGCGTTTGAAAAACCAGTCACCCAGCGCTCCACCGACGTAATAACCGAGCGCCAGGATCAGGATGATGGGCGCCATGGTGAACAGCACCCCGTTGTTGTCGTAACCCCGTTCGCGCATCAGGTAGCCGAAGAAGAAGAAGGTGATCACATTCCAGGGGAACACACCGGCGAAACCCTGCGCGAAGACGAACCACATGGTGCGTTTCTTGAGCACTTCCCTGACTTCCTTCCAGTTGAAGCGGAACTGCCCGATCTCCTCCATGCCCTCGAACTCCGGTTCAGCTTTGCCGCGCGGCACTTCCTTGATGCCAAAGAAGATGACGACCGCCATGATGATCCCCAGGAACCCGGTGATGAGGAAGATCGAGCGCCAGCCTTCCAGGTGGAAGAGCTTGCCGTCGAGCATGGGGGCGACCATCAATGCCATCACCATGCCCAGCAGGTAGCCGATGGGCGAGGTCAACTGCAGGATGCCGTACACTTTGCCGCGCACCTTGGGTCCAAAGTAATCCGCCACCAGGCTGTACAAGCCGGGGTAGGATGAGTCATCGATGCCGGTCGAGGCGCGCGTCGCCAGGAAAGCCGGGTAGGTGCGCACGATGGAGCTTAGCCAGGTCGTTGCACCCCAGACCAGGGATGCCAGCGCCAGCAGTTTGGCGCGGGCAAAGCGGTCGTACAGGTAGCCCCACAGCGGGTAGAGCAGCGTCCCGATGATCAACGCCCCGGAGTTGACCAGCCCCCATTGAAAATCGTTCAAGCCGAAGGTCTTGCTGACCGGCAGTTGCAGCGAACCAATGAGCAATTTGTCGGTCTGGTGCAGGAGCATGAAAAAGGCGAACACGATCACCACGAATACAGGGTAGAAATTGCGCCTCTTCTTCATCGAAAGCACCTCGTTTTCCTTTTATGGATTGTATGAATTACGAGTAGTGTACATGAGAAAGGACGCTTCGTCAAAGGTCAATCCACAACCTGCTGAAACCACCCGGATGCACCTGCCTCTCCTGGCGGTCTGCGGGGTTGGATTCTTTAACAAATAAAAGCGTGTATGATTACAGGATATGGATTCGAGACATCCCATCTCCGAGGAAAGTATCCGCTGCCTGGCGCTGCCATGAGCATTCCTCGATTCACACTACCCCTGCTGTACAACGATGATTCCCATATCCGGCACGGCGGTCCGCAGGACTCGGCGGCGATCCAATCCACGGTAGCCACCAGCCAGGGCTTGTATCAAGCCATGCTGGACCTCGGTTATCCCGCCGTGCTGGTGCCGGTGCGCGACTCGCTGGATGAAGTCGCCCGCTGCCTGCAAGCCTACCCGCGCGAGCGCACACTGGTCTTCAACAACTGTGATGGCTTCGACGGTTCCAATCAAGCCGCCGGGCTTATCGCCCACCTGTTGGAAGACCTGGGTCTCAAACACACCGGCGCCTCCGCCGAAGCGGTCGACCTGTGCATCGACAAGGCGCTTGCCAACCAGCGCCTGCGGGAGCACGGCATCCCGACCCCGCTGTGCCAGGTCTTCGAAACCCCCGAGGCGGAATTCCGGCTCGACTTCCCGGTCATCGTCAAGCCTGCGGTGGAGGATGGCAGCATCGGCATCACGCTCGACTCGGTGGTCAGCACCATCAAGGACCTGCGCCAGCAGGTGCGCCTGGTGCTGGAGACCTATGAGGAGCCTGCCGTGGTCGAGCAGTTCATCGCCGGGCGCGAACTCGCGGTTGCCATGCTGGGCAACGAGACGGTCGAGCTGCTGCCCATCGCCGAGGATGATTACAGCCTGATCGAGAACCCGCTCGCCCGCCTGCTGACCTACGAATCCAAGTGGGACCCGGAATCGAGCTACTACAAGAACATCCCCTCGCGCATCCCGGCTGAACTCGACCCCGCCGACGAAGCACGCGTGCACACCGTCGCGGAAGGCACCTTCCGTGCCATAGGGTTGCGCGATTTCGGGCGCATCGACATCCGTTTAAAGGCGGGCATCCCCTACGTCATTGACATCAATGAACTACCCGACCTGGCTTTGGACGGCGGCTTCTGGAAATCCGCCGAACAGGCTGGCATGACCTACACGCAGATGATCGATAAGATCATCCGCCTTGCACTCCAGCGCGAAGGATTGGAACCATGATCGCTACTCCTCTTAATACCGATGGTGACCGCATCCACGAGATCACTGCCAACGCCGGCGTCTTCAGCCCGGAAGAGGTGGAATGCGTGGAGGAATTGTGGCAGGAAACGCTGGCGCGCGGCGCCGAGACTGCCGGTTATCACTGGCTGGTCGAGCGCGATGAGAGCGGGCTCATCCTGGGCTATACCTGCTTCGGTCCGCGCGCCCTGACCGACGGCACCTTCGACCTGTTCTGGATCGCGGTCGACCGCAGCCTGCACCGCGGCGGTGTCGGACGGCGCCTGCTCGCCGCAACCGAGCAGGCGGTCAGCGCCATGGGCGGGCGCCTGCTCTTTTTGGAGACCTCCGGTCTGCCCAAGTATGAAGCCACACGGCAGTTCTACCTCGGCACCGGGTACACCCACGAAGCCACCATCCGCGATTTTTACGCCCCCGGCGACGACCTGGTGATCTTCACCCGCCACCTCGACCCGGCAAAATAAGCGCCTGCCGGTCAGCCCTCAGGGGACACGGTTCAGCTGCAGGATGAGGGTGGCGTAGGGGGGCACCGACGCCAGCGGGACATAGTCGGAAAAATAACCCTCGGATGCGACCAGCAGGATCGTTGACTCGCCCACGCCCAGGATGACGGACGGGGTGTACAGCCCTTCCGCCAGCGAACTCTGCGGCAGGCTCAGGGCGTAATCGGTGACCGTCCCTGCGCCCAGGTTGACCAGCACCAGGACAGACTCAGCCTCGCTGGTGCGCAGGATGGCGTAGAGCGCCTCATTCCCGGTATCGAGCACCTCCAGCATTCCCACCCGCAGGGCGGCATGCTGGCTGCGCGCCCGGATCAGGTCACGGTAATGGGACAGCAGGGAGTCCGGGTCGCCGGTGAGCAGGGCGACATTATCGCTCTCCCAAGCGGGTCCAAGTTCCTTCCACGGGGTGACGGTGGAGAAACCGGCATACGCCTCCGCCGACCACTGCATCGGGCACCTGTTCAGGTCCTCGGCGACCTCACCGCGCAAGCCGACCTCCTCGCCGTAATACAGGAAGGGCACGCCCGGAGCGGTCAGCATCAGCGAAGCCGCCGCCTTCGCCTTTTCCACATCATCGAGCAGGAGGGTCATGACGCGGTTCTGGTCGTGGTTGGTGAGGAAGGAGCCGTAATAGAAGGGCGGGATGAGCTCGTCGCTGACCAGGACCTGGTCGATGAGCGCGGTGCTGTCCCCTTCCTTGACCGCGTCGATGTACCTATCCGCCAGGTAGAACTCGAAGGACAGGTCGAATTCATCACCCTGCAGATACTCGGACATGATGGCGGTGGTATCCCAGACCTCGCCCACGGTGAATGCCAGCGGATCGATATCCTTGTACAGGAGCCGGTATTCCTTCCACCAGGCATGCGTGGAAGGCGTGTTGCCCTGGTCCTGCCCCTCTTCGACCAGGTGCTTGGCGGCATCGAGGCGGAAACCGTCCACGCCGACATCCTCCAACCAGTAGCGGGTCACCGCGTGCAGTTCCTGCGTGACCTCCGGGTTCTCAAGGTTCAGGTCCGGGGTCCAGGCGGAGAAACTGGCATAGAAATAGCGACCGGCAAGGGGGTGCCAGACCTGCTGACCCCAGTAGCCGAGGTAGCCCGGATCGGTATCCGACCAGATATACCAGTCGTGATAGGGGGAGGCGGGGTCGGCGCCCTGCAGGAACCAGGGATGCTGGTTGGAGGTATGGTTCAGCATCAGGTCGAGGATCACCCGGATGCCGCGGGCGTGCGCCTGCTCGATCAGGTTCTGGAGATCTGCGAGCGTGCCGTAATCGGGGTTGACCGCGTAGAAATCGATGGTGTTGTAGCCGTGCTGG
>JBFYSG010000200.1:0-7382 GCA_041301835.1 Chloroflexota bacterium
GAGCATTCCTCCGGCACGTGGCAGGTGGTGGAGCAGGTGCTCGCCTGGATCTCCTGATGCGCTGGATGCGGTCGCCTTTCGCCTGGTTCCTGCTTGCCCTGCTGACCACCGCCGGTCTGACTGCCATCGGTCCCGCGGAGGCGACCCTGGGCACGAACGTGCGCGTGGTGTACCTGCACGGCGCCTGGGTGCTGGCAGCGGAGGCGGCGCTGGGGCTTGCCGCGGGAGCGGGCTTGCTGGGCATCCTCTTCCGCCGCCAACGGCTGCAGGAGTGGTCTGCCGCCCTGGGGCGGACCGGGATCGTCTTCTGGATCATCTACCTGCCGCTTTCGCTCTGGGCGATGCAGGCGAACTGGAACGGGCTGTTCCTGGCGGAACCGCGCTTCCGCGTGGCGTTCATTTTCGCCGTGACCGGCGTGCTGCTGCAGGCAGGGCTTGCCCTGCTGGACCGGGCGGTGTACACCTCGCTCGCCAATGTGCTGTTCTTCTCCGCACTGTGGATCTCGCTGCGCGAGGCGGGGGATGTGCTGCACCCGCCGCCCTCGCCCATCTTCAGTTCCGGGAACGCCGCCCTGCAGTGGTATTTCATCGGACTGCTCTTCGTAACGCTGGTTGCCGCCTTCTTCCTCACCCGTTGGTGGCTCCACCGACCCGCTTGAGTCCTTCAGCCTCCGCGCGAGCATGCCAACGATCAACCTGACCCCCCGCCTGCTCCTGTTCACGCTGGTACGAACCGTGGTGAATACCGCCCACCGCATGGTCTACCCGTTCCTGAGCGCCTTTGCGCGCGGCCTGGGGGTGGAACTCAGCGTGCTTTCCAACCTGATGAGCACGCGCGCCCTGGTGGGCATGGTCGCTCCGCTCGCCGCCGCGCTGGCAGACCGCGCCGGACGCAAAGCCGGCATCCTGACCGGGCTCGGGCTGTTCACGCTGGGGGCCGCGCTGGTGGTGGGCTGGCAGACCTTCACATCCTTTGCCGCCGCCCTGCTCTTGATGACCGTTGGCAAGAATATCGCCGATATCTCGCTGGTCTCCTGGGTCGGCGACCGGGTGCCGTACGCCCGCCGCGGGCGCGCCCTGGCGCTGATCGAGTTCGGTTGGTCGCTAGCGTTCATCGCCGGTGTGCCGCTGGTGGGATTCCTGATCGCCCGCCGCGGCTGGGATGCCCCCTTCCTGATGTTCGCCCTGCTGGGCGCGCTGGGATTCATCGTCATGACGGTCATCATCCCCAGGGAAGCGCCCCAGGTGCGGGCGACAGCGCCCGCCAACGGACGGGTGTCCATCGCCAGCCTGCTGCGCTCGAAGGCGGTGGTGCCCGTGCTGGCTTGCCTCTCGCTGGGCATGCTCGTCACCGCCGCCAATGAGACCGTCAACCTGGTCTTCGGGGTCTGGTTGGAGGATTCCTTCGGACTGCAGCTCGCCGCCCTGGGGCAGCCTCCATCGTGATCGGTGCCTCGGAGATGGGCGGCGAGGGGCTGGTGGCGCTGTACGTTGACCGCCTGGGGAAGCGCCGCGCCGTGGCGCTCGGACTGGTGCTCAACTCCCTGGCGGTGCTGGCGCTGCCCTGGCTGGGCAGGAGCGAGGCCGGCGCCCTGGCGGGCTTGTTCATGTTCTACCTGTGGTTCGAATTCACCATCGTCAGTTCCATCCCCTTGATGACCGAGGTGCTGCCCTCGGCGCGCGCCACGATGCTGGCGCTGAATGTCGCCGGGCTTTCGCTGGGGCGGGCGCTGGGGGCTTTCAGCGGGGCGCGCCTGTACACGCTGGGTTTCCCGGCGGTGGTGATCGGCGCGGCGGCATTCAACCTGTTGGCGCTGCTGGCGCTCTGGTGGATGAAGCGGGAAGGCTGACGCCGCGCACGCAGGAGCAGGTACAATTAGCGCATGTTGATCCATTCCGCCTCCCAACTCCTGACCCTATCCGGCGGTCCGCAGCGCGGGCGCACGCTGGGCAGATTGACGATCATCGAAGACGGCGCCCTGCTGATCCGGGGCGAAACGATCGCCGCGGTCGGCACGACGTCCGACCTGCTGGCGGCGCACCCCGGCGAGCCGCGCCTGGATGCCGCCCACTGCGCGGTGCTGCCCGGTTTCGTGGACCCGCACACGCACATCGTCTGGGCAGGCGACCGGGCGGCTGAATTCGAGATGAAGATGGCAGGGGCAAAATACCTGGACATCCTGGCATCCGGCGGCGGGATCCTCTCCACAGTGGGAAGAACGCGCGCCGCCAGCACGGAGCAGCTGCTGGCAGAGACGCGCCCGCGCCTGCAGCGCATGTTCGCCCACGGCACCACCAGCGCTGAAGCCAAGACCGGTTACGGGCTGGACACCGAAACCGAGCTGCGACTCCTGCAAGCCATCCTGGCGCTGGACGCCGAGGGTCCGCTGGAACTTGCCCCCACCTTCCTGGGCGCGCATGCCATCGCCCCGGAATACCCTTCCGATCCGCAGGGTTACACCGACCTGCTGTGCCGGGAGATGCTGCCCGCCGTGCACGCCTGGTGGCAGGCGCAAGCCGCGCTGGCGGGGCGCCCGCTGCCTTTCGTGGACGTGTTCTGCGAGAACAAGGCTTTCGACCTGGCGCAGTCGCGCCAGGTGCTGGAGAAGGCAAAACAGTTGGGTTACCCGCTCAAGATCCATGCAGACGAGTTCGACAACCTGGGCGGTGCTTCGCTGGCGGTGGAACTGGGGGCGGTCTCGGCGGACCACCTGGTGAAGACCGGGGCGGCGGATATCGCCGCGCTGGGGGGCTCGGACACGGTGGCGGTGGCGCTGCCCTGCACGCCCTTTGGGCTGGCAGAGACGGAATACACCCCGGCTGGCAGGATCCTGGACGCCGGCGGGTGCCTGGCGCTGGCAAGCGATTGCAACCCGGGCACAGCCTGGTGTGAATCGATGCAGTTCGTCATCGCCCTCGCCTGCCGGGCGTTAAAATTGACCCCCGCCCAGGCGATCGCGGCGGTGACGATCAATGCCGCCCACGCCATCCGGCGCGCCGACCGCATCGGCTCACTCGAGCCGGGCAAGCAGGCAGACGTACTGATCCTCTCGGTGCCCGATCATCGCATGCTCGGCTACCGCTTTGGCACCAACCTGGTGCGGCAGGTGATCAAGCGCGGTAAAACCTACCCGGTCGAATGAATTGAAGGTTGGGGATGGCAGGGCACAGCGCGGCTGTGCCCTTTTTTTATTGCTGCATCACACTCAGCGCGGCGGGCAGGATCTCGATACCCAGGCTGAGGTTGCGGCTGTCGAACCCGGCGAAGATCTCGCCATCACAGTGGACGTAGAGCGGCTGACGGCTGGTGACCTGCATGCGGCGGCAGGTGCCCATGCGCACCTGTGCGAAGCGCGCCTGCGTCCCTTTCATCACCTGGGGCACCAGGCGCAGCATGGTCAGGCGCGAGATGCGCCGGATGGTGCAGTAGTTCAGCACACCGTCATCCAGCCGGGCATCGGGGGTGACGATGAATCCGCCGCCTTCGCGCGGACCGTTGCCCAGGGTGAGCATGATGGTGGGCTGGTCCCAGGTCTCCTCGTCCGTCTCCACGTGCAGGTCCATCGGGGTGAAGTCCCGGAAGATGGTCTGGAGCGTGGCGGCAAAGTACATCATGAAGCCCTGCACCCAGGTGATGCGCCGGGCGCGCAGGGTCACGGCGGCGTCGAAGCCGATGCCGATGGTGTTGTTGAAATATTCCAGGCGTCCATCCCCGTCGCGCACCGAGCCGACATCCAGGGAACGCGGTTGACCGGAGAGGCAGGCTTCGAGCGCCATCAGCGGGTCCGCCGGGATGCCGAGGATGTGGGCGAAGTCGTTGCCCGAGCCGAGCGGGATGATGCCCAGCGCCGGGCGCTGCGCCTGCGGCACCTGCATCAGCCCGTTGATGACCTCATGGACAGTGCCGTCACCGCCCGCGGCGATCACCAGGCGGCAGCCCGCTTCGCCGGCGCGGCGCGCCAGTTCCACCGCATGGCGGGGAGACTCGGTGGAGCACCATTCGACATCCAGGCTTGCCAGCCTGGGGCGCAGGGCATCCGCCGCCTCGGCGGCGGCTTGCTGGTTGGAAGTGGGATTCAAAATGAGCCTGATCGTCTCGGGCATGGTCAACTCCTGAGGAGTAGAACAATGGAAAGGCGGAAAGGTTGCGCCTGCGGCGGGTTTCAACGCGCCAGGTGGCGCTCGGCGGGTTGATCGCGCGCTTCCATCGGGCAGAACAGCACCAGCAGCTTGGTGGCGGCGGTGTGGCTGTTCTGCCAGTGGTGGGGCGCCAGGGCATCGAACAACAGGCTGTCGCCCGGATCGAGCACGTAGATCTGCCCGGCAATGAGGCAGGTGACCTGTCCTTCCAGGCAGTAAATGAACTCGCGCCCGGCATGGCTGATATCAGCGGTGCTGCCGGGACCCGTATCCAGCGTCACCAGGATGGGCTCGGCGCCCAACGGCGGCAGTCCCTCGCCCAGTTTCTCCAGCGTGCCGCTGGCAAAGCGGATGAGCGGACGCGTCCCGTTCTGCTGGTGCACGAGCCCGTGCTCGGGTTTCTCCTCTTCAAAGAAGGTCACCAGCGGCACGCCCAGCCCACCGGCGAGCAGGTTTATGGTGTGGACGCTGGGGGAGGTGCGGTTGTTCTCGATCAGGCTGAGCGTGTTGACGCTGAGCCCGCATTTTTCTGCCAGAGCGCGGATGCTGAGCCCCTGGGCACGCCGCAGCAGGCGCAAGCGCGAACCGACCAGCACCTCGCCGCCGCCACAGCAGGCATTCCCCCCGCTGGCGGACATTTCGGTAAGTTCATAAGGGTTGTGCAGGTCGGCAGCAGGCGTGCCGGGTTTCTGTTCTGGCGTCATGGTCTCAACCTTTCACGGTTCCAGGGTCAGGATCACCCTGCCGGATTCACTGATGGTCACCGGCAGGCGGACAAGGGCTTGCGCTGCCGGTCCTCGCAGCACCCGTCCCTCTTCATCAAAGAGCGATCCGTGGCAGGGACAGGCGAAGCCCTCGTCCTGCGCGTCCAGGGTGCAGCCCAGGTGGGTGCAGCGCAGGCTGAGGGCGGTGAAGCCGGCTTCGGTGCGCACCAGCAGGGCGGGCACCTGCGGCAGGGGTGTGCGCGAGCCGGGTGGAAAATCATCCACCTGCCCGAGGTCCACTTCCACCGGTGCGGGGGTCTCCAGCGGGTGCCCCAGGAAACGGGCGAACATGCCCAGACCGATCAGCCCGCTGGCACCGAGCAGCAGGCGGGTGGTGAGTTTCAGGAAGTCACGGCGGGAAAGGTCAGGCATGTTTCAACGTTTCACCGCATGACAGGTGTGGCAGTAGGCGGAGGACTGGTCGCTGCCCTCCTGGGTGCAGGCGCTCCCCATGACGGGTTCGAAGCGGAACACCTGGCGGGTGGCTTTCCCGACCAGTTCGTAGCCGCCATCCGGCAGCAGGCGGGTGTTCCAGAGCGGTTCACCCTCCGAGGTCACCAGGATGGTATCGCCGACCTGCAGGTCGACCACCGGGTTGAGGAAAGCCAGGTGGATGGCAAGGTCGTCGGCATCACCAAGGGTCATGCTCAGCGGCAGTTCATCCGGCGTGCCGTGGCAGGTGGAACAGCGCACGTACTGGATATCGCTCTTGACGGCGTGGATGTCGCCATCGCCCATGGCTTCCACGCGGGTGTGGCAGTCCACGCAGTCGAGGGTGTATTCGCACAGGGTGAACTGGGCGATGGGCTGGTAATAATCCTCCAGGCGCGTGACGGCTTCGTCCTGGCGCTCAACGAAGGTCATGCTGCGCAGGTCGTAGTTGCCGCGGTTGTGGCAGGTGTTGCACTGGGTGTAGGGGATGGCGGTGGTCAGGCGGTGGACACCGCCGGGGTTCCTGCCGTCCTCACCCTCGCCGAGCGGCACGTCTTCGAGCGCGGCGGGGGTATGGCAGGCGGCACAGCCCGTGTAGCGCTGGTAGGCCTCGCCCTCCGCCGGTTGGGCATTGATGTGGCAGGTCAGGCAGTTCTGCCCGAACGCCTGCAGCATGGGATGGGTCTCGGCGGCAGGGTCGAAGAGCCCCAGCGAGAGGATGCCGGTCTGGGAGGGCAGGCTTGCATCCACAGAGGCGAAGGTGCCCAGCACGGGCGTCAGGTCGGGCTGGGCGCCGAAGGTGAAGCGCAGGCTGGTGACCGCGCCGGTATAGTTGACCTGGATGCTGGTCATCACCCGCTGGATGTGGTCGCGCTGGGCGGCGGGGTCGCCGCCGTGGCAGTCACCGCCCCCGCAGGAGGCTTCCACCACCGCCAGGTCGGAGGGGTTATCCCCGCCGCGCAGGCTGCTGTGCGCCAGGTCGGCATCCAGCGCCAGGCGTTCGCCGCCGTGGCACAGGACACAGCCGAAGGTCTCCACCGGGTGGGAGGCGCTGATCTGCGGCAGGTCGGCATGGCAGGTCAGGCAGTACTCGACCTCGCCGGTCAGGGTGGGGGTGAGCGGATCGGGCTGCAGGGCGCGCCGTTCCAGCCACCAGGCAAGCGCGGCGGCAAGCAGCAGGAGCAGGGCGGCGATCAGCACAAGGCGGCGGGTCATCTTATTTTTCTTTCAATCCAACACCGCAAGGATGGTCAGCACGACCAGCAGGCAGGTCAGCAGCGCCAGCACGACCTGAGCCAGGCGGTTGGAGGGCGGGAACCAGCGCCCCCACTCCTCTTTGGCAGGCAGGGGGAAGAGGTAGGGGAACAACACCAGCACCACCAGCATCAGCAGCGGGACGAGCACGCCCCAGGTGAAGGCATCGCCCCACTTCAACATCTCCTGCACCCACAGGAAGAACCAGGGCGCCAGGGTATGCTCCACCGGGGCATTGAGGTCGGTCATCGCCGGGGCGATGGGCGCCGGGAGGAACAGCGCCAGCAGGAGCAGGAACACACCGGCAAGCAGCATGGCGGCAGCCTCGCGGCGCACCAGTTCATAACGCGAGATGCGCTCCTGGGTGGGGCGCAGCGCAGGGGGCGGGACGGCAATGCCCCCATCGCGGCGCACGCGGAAGGCGTGCCAGACCGCCAGGATGAGCACCGGGAGCATCAAGCCGAAGATATGCCAGGCGTAGAAGCGCACCAGCGCCGCGGCGCCGGGTTGTGTCCCGCCGACCAGCAGGGTATAGAGCCAGTCACCGATCCAGGGGATGGTGCGCACCAGGTTGGTGCCGACCACCAGCGCCCATTGGATGCCCTGGTCCCAGCGCAGCATGTAGCCGGTGAAATCGAGCAGGATCAGCAGGTCGAAGAGCAGCAATCCGAGCAGGTAGTTGAAGCGCCGCGGCGGGGCATAGGTGGCAGTGAAGACCACCCGCAGCAGGTGCACCCCGCTGAACACCACCAGCAGCTGCGCCGCCCAGTAGTGCAGATTGCGCAGCAAGCC
>JBFYSG010000201.1:0-4509 GCA_041301835.1 Chloroflexota bacterium
CGTCGCATCCCGACCTGGTCCTGATGGATATCCAGATGCCGGGCATGGATGGGCTGGAAGCCATCCGCAGGATCCGCGCCCTGCCGGACCCCCACATGGCAAGCCTGCCGGTGATCGCCCTGACCGCGCTGGTGATGCCGGGCGATCGCGAGCGCTGCCTGCAAGCCGGCGCCAACGAATACCTGAGCAAGCCGATCCGGCTTGCCGACCTGAGCGAACAGATCCAATCGATCCTGGAGATGAACACGTGAACGAACCCCTGCTGTTGGTCATTGATGACGACCCTGTTGCACGCGAGACGATACGCGTGCTGCTGACCCATTCGGAATATCGCCTGGAGTTCGCCGCCTCGGGGGCGGAGGGCATTGAGAAAGCCGCCCGCATCCATCCGGAGGTCATCCTGCTGGATGTGATGATGCCGGGCATGGACGGATTCACCGTCTGCCGCAGCCTGCGCGCCGACCCGTTCCTGTCGGAGGTCCCCATCATCATGATCACCGCGCTGGACGACCGCGGCTCGCGCCTGAGCGGGCTGGAGGTCGGGGCGGATGATTTCCTGACCAAGCCTTTTGACATCCTTGAACTGGAGATCCGGCTGCGCTCCCTGCAGCGCGTGGCGCGCTACCGCCACCTGGTGGAGGAACGCGAGAAGTTGTTCAAAGCCTCGCAACAAATGGAGGTCCAGAACGAGGCGTTGAAACGGCTTTCCGAACAGTGCCTTAATTCCCAGGAGAGCGAGCAGCGCCGTCTTGCCATGGAACTCCACGATGAGATCGGTCAGACCCTGACCGGTCTAAAACGCATCCTGGAAAGCCTGGCAGGGGCGGAGCCTTCCGAACGGGAAGAAACGGCTGCCCGGGCATTGGAGATCACCAACGAACTGCTGAAAAAGGTGCGCGAACTGTCGCTTGACCTGCGCCCTGCGGTGCTGGATGATTTTGGACTGTTGACCGCCCTGACCTGGTTGTTCCAACGGGTGGCTCAGCAGGCCGGGCTGCATGTCGACCATAACATTGACCCGCTGGATGAGCGGCGCTTCCCGGCGGCGATCGAGACTGCCTGCTTCCGCATCACCCAGGAAGCGCTCACCAACATCATCCGGCATGCGGGCGTCAAGCAGGCGGCGGTCAGGCTGAAGATCGACCCGGAGCGGCTTTCGCTCAGCATCCGTGATTCCGGCAGCGGCTTCGATACCGGGCAGCCGGCAGGCGGGTCTTCGCTGGGCATTTCCGGGATGCGGGAACGCACCAGGCTGGCGGGCGGGAAGTTCAGCCTCGAATCCACGCCCGGGACCGGCACCGTGATCCATGCGGAGTTCCCGCTGCAGGCAGGAGGATGAGCAATGAAACCGATCACCATCTTACTGGCAGATGACCATAAACTGGTGCGCCAGGGTTTGCTGGCGATGCTGCAGAAGCAGCCCGACCTGGAAGTGGTGGGCGAAGCCTCGGATGGCATCCAGGCGTTCGACATGGCAGCCAGCCTGAAGCCGGATGTCATCCTCATGGATGTGATGATGCCCAACCTGAACGGCATCGAAGCCGCACACCAGATGCAACAGCGCGGGTTGAACACGCGCATCGTGTTCCTGTCGATGCATGCCAACCCGAGCTATGCTGTGCGGGCTTTGCACAGCGGGGCGCTGGCATACGTGGTGAAGGACGCGGATTTTTCGGAGATCCTGGCGGCGATCCACAATGCCAGCGAAGGCAGGCGCTACCTGAGTTCCTCCATCTCGGAGGATGTGCTGGAGATGCTGTTGACCAACGGCAGCGACCACGCCGGCGCGCTGGACAGCCTCAGCCCGCGCCAGCGCGAGGTGCTGCAGTTGATCGCCGAAGGGAACACCAATGCGAGCATCGCCTCGAAATTGACCATCAGCGTCCGCACAGTGGAGACCCACCGGGCGCAGATCATGGCGAGACTGCATATCGGTTCCCAGGCGGAACTGGTGCGCTTCGCCGTCCAGCAGGGGCTGGTGGAGGCATGAGGCTGTGCATTCATTGACGATGTTATACGTGTCGGTACCCACCGGCGGCGTTTGCCGGAAAAATACCCGCAGGATGGGACTGACCACGGTTTGGAGGCTTGATCTGCCATGAGGACAACACCCAGGCTACTCTGCGTGGATGACGAGCCGATCGTGCAGCAGACCCTGCAGGCACTGCTCGCGGCTGAAGGCTACGATCTCCACTTTGCCTCCAACGGCGAGGAGGGTTTGAGCATGGCGGCGAAGATCAAGCCGGATGTCATCCTGCTGGATGTGATGCTGCCGGGCAAGGATGGCATGACCGTGTGCCGGGAGTTACGCAGCAGCACAGACCTGGCTGAGGTGCCGGTGCTGATGATCACCTCGCTGGATGACCGCACGACGCGCCTGGCGGGGTTGGATGCCGGCGCGGACGATTTCATCACCAAGCCGTTCGATTCGCTGGAATTGCTGACCCGCCTGCGCACGATCACGCGCCTGAACCGCTATCGCTCCATCCAGGAGCAGCGCGACCAGCTGCTGCAGATGAACGAGGAACTGAACAGCGCCTACGACCAGACCATCGAAGGCTGGTCCCAGGCGCTCGACCTGCGTGACCGTGAAACCGAGGGACATGCCCAGCGCGTCACCGAGATGTCGGTCCGGCTGGCGCGCCACCTGGGCATCGGCGAAGATCAGATCGGGCACATCCGCCGCGGCGCCATCCTGCACGATATCGGCAAGATGGGTGTGCCCGATGCGATCCTGTTGAAGCCCGGACCGCTGACCGGCAAGGAATGGGTGCTCATGCGCAAGCACCCGGTCTATGCCTATGAATGGCTCTCGCCCATCGAGTACCTGCGCCCGGCCCTGGATATCCCCTACTGCCACCACGAGCGCTGGAATGGGACCGGTTACCCGCGCGGTCTCAAAGGGCTGGAGATCCCGATGTCGGCGCGCCTGTTCGCGATCGTGGATGTCTGGGATGCGATGAGTTCCCACCGACCCTACCGCGAGGCGCTGCCCGCCCTGGAAGTGATGCATTATATCCAGTCGAACCAGGGTATCCTGTTCGACCCCGACCTGGTGCGGGCATTCGTGGAAAGCCAGGATGCCAAGCCGATCATCCCATACGTGCAGGGTTAAGCGATAGACTGGAGAGACACAACCAACATGAACTGGCGCCGCATCCACCGAACTTTCCTGTACGCCCTGATGGGGGGTGTGGGCGGCTTGTTGTTCCCCGCGGCGGGTTCGTACCTGGAGATCCTTGCCCTCGACCTGCCGCGCACCTTTGGGTCTTTCCTGCTGGTGCAGCAGACCCAGCCGCTGCTCTGGCTCATCGACCTGGCGCCGGGCGTGCTGGGGGTCATGGCGGCGGCGCTGGGGGGACGCCAAACTGCGCTGCGGGAGATCCAGGAACGGGAGAACGAATTCCAATCCATCTTCAATTCGATCCAGGACCCGGTCTTTATCGTCGATCAAGACAGGACCATCGTGCAGACCAACGCCGCGGCAGCCCGCGAGGCGGGCGGGAGGCAGGGTCCGCCTGCCGGCAAGCCGCTTGCCAGCGTGCTGGGCATCGCCTCCTTTGCCGTACTGGAATCGCTCCCGCATACCGGGGAGATCGACTGGCACGGGAGGAGTTATTCCGTCCAACTGCGCCCGCTTGCCAGCGGGCGCGGGGAGCCAACCAACACGATCGTGGTGCTGCACGATATCACCGAGAACAAGCGCTCGGCACGCGCCGCCGACCGGCAGAAACGTTTTTTCGAGGCGGTGGTGGAGAACAGCCCGGTCGCGATCGTGGTGCTGGAGAATGACGGCAGGATCCATTCCTGCAACCCCGCCTTCGAGCAGCTGTTCGGGTATGACCGCGAGCAGATCACCGGCATTGCCATCGACAACCTGATCAACGCGCCGGAGACCATGGCGCAAGCCGTGCGTTATACCCAGCTGGCAATGGACCGCTCGGTGCATGCCGTGGCGACCCGCTACCGCAAGGACGGCTCGCCGGTGCAGGTGGAGATCCACGCCGTACCGGTCTTCGTCGGCGGGGGCAAGGTCGGGGCGCTGGGCATCTATCACGACATCAGCGAACTGCTGGAGGCGCGCAAGAGCGCCGAGCAAGCCAACCAGGCGAAGAGCGATTTCCTGGCGAACATGAGCCACGAGATCCGCACGCCGATGAACGGGATCATCGGGATGCTGGAACTCGCGCTGGATACCCCGCTCAGCCCCGAGCAGACGGGGTTCCTTGAAACAGCGCTGCAGAGCGCCGAAGCGCTGATGGTGATCCTGAACGACATCCTGGATTTCTCCAAGATCGAAGCCGGGAAGTTCGAACTGGAATTGACCTCCTTCAACCTGCGCGAACTGGTCGAAGGGGTTGCCACCACGCTGGCAAAACGGGCGCAGGAGAAGGGGTTGGAGATCGCCTGCCAGATCGACCCGGGCATGCCCGCCAACCTGGTCGGCGACCCGGGGCGGCTGCGCCAGGTGCTGATGAACCTGGCGGGCAACGCGGTCAAATTCACCCG
>JBFYSG010000204.1:0-3588 GCA_041301835.1 Chloroflexota bacterium
GGTCGAATGCCAGCCAGAGCGGGGAACCGGAGCGCGCCAGCGCCCAGGACTGGGAATCATACGTATGGGCGTCCTGGAAAATGTATCCCGCCTGGTGGACGGTTGAATCGTTCCCGTACAGCGGCAGCGACCAGCTGAAGAAGACGCCCGCGCCCAGGCGCAGGCAGAACGCCAGCAGCAGCATCCAGATCAACGCGGGCGGGGAACCACCCCGCCGCCAGAGAGTCGAGAGCGCCAGGAGCGCCAGGCTCAGCAGCAAGCCATAGGCGAGGCATCCGATCCACCAGGTGCCGCCATCGCCCAGGGAGAGCAGCGCGCCCAGCGACAAGCTGGCGGGCAGGATCCACACCAGGGACTTAAGCGCCTTCATGGAACGCCTCCAGGCTGCGGCGCGCCCGCTCGATCCAGGCATAACGCCCCACCGCCTGCCGGGCGCGTTGACCCAACTGCCCGCGCAAGGCGGGGTCGACGATCAACCGGTTGAGGGCAGTCCCCCACGCCCCGGCATCCTCGGGCGGGCAGAAGACCGCCATGCTCTCGTCCAGCACTTCGCGCAGCACGGGCAGGTCGCTGGTCACGATCGCCCGCCCGCTTGCCATGTACTCGAACATCTTCATCGGGCTGCAGAACCGGGCAGTGTTCCCGCCGCTGGAGGTGCTGATCGCCGAGCCGTAGGGCATGAGCAGGATATCGGCGGCGGCTTGATACAGGGGGATGTCCTCGTTCGGCACGAAGCCCGTGAAGGTGACATTGGTCAAGCCGCGTTCCGCCGCCACGTCGATCCAGGTTTGCACATCCGCCGGGCGCCCGCCCACCCAGACGAAACTGGAAGCCGGGAAGCGGGCTGCCAGGCTGAGGAACAGGGCTGCGCCGCGCCCGGCATACAGGTGACCGGTGCACAGCACCGTGCAGGCATCCGGCAGGCGCGCCTGCCGGCGGGCGGTCACCGGGTCGGGCAGATCGCTGTAGCGCTCCAGGTCAACGCCATCGGGGGCGATCACCGTCACTTCCTCCGGCAGGCGCAGGGCATGGCTCAGTGCCGTGCTGATGGGCAGCAGGCGCTTCCTGCCCGGCAGTCTGAGCAGCCATTTCAACCAGCGCGGACCGAAGCGCCCGCCGGGCAGGTCGTGCAGTTCCACCAGCACCGGCTTGCCTGCCAGCATCGCCAGCACCGCCGCCTGCAGCGTCCAGCAATAGACCAGGTCGGCGTCCACCCGCAGCGCCTGCCGGGCGGCTTTCCAGGGGAACAGGCGGCGGGACCTGCCCTCCAGCCATTCGATGGCAAAGGGATGCCGGATGCCGTAATGATGCCAGAGCGCGGCTTCATCCAGGTCGTTGGGCGGGCTGCCGGGCACCAGCAGGAGCGGTTCATGACCCAACTGGGTGAACGCCTGGCATACCTTCATCACCTGGATGCTGTTGGCGGTGTCCGAGGGCACTTGCGAGGAGGCGATGCAGACGATCCTCATGCTTCGCCGTCCTTCGGGTCCCCCCCGGGCTCCTCCCTGCCCAGCAAGCCCATGCGCAGCGCCGAGAGTTGTTCGGCGATCAAGCCGATGAAGAAGAACAGCAAGCCGGTCACGATCGCCAGCATGGCGCCCACGCTCACGCCGCGATCCTGCAGCATGATCGGGATGCCCCAGGCGAAGCCAAAACCAATGCACAGCAGCGCCAGCGGCAGGAAGATGCGCAGCGGGTTGAACAGCATGCTGATGTTGATGATCTCGATGATGGTCTGGAAAGCCGTCAGGGCGGTGATGGTGCTCCTGCCCGAGGCGCGCGGCTTCACCTGGATGGGATGTTCGAGCACCAGGTGGCGCTGCTTGATGAAGATCAGGCTGATGACATCGCTGAACGCCATCGAATCAGGGCAGACCGGCAGGTAGCGCTGCACCAGGTCGGTGCGGTAGAGTTTGAAACCCGAATTCAGGTCGGCAATGTGGATCGGCATCAGCAGCGCGGCGAACCGCCGGATAAGCCACTTGCCGACCCCGCGCAGCAGGTTGGCATGCCTGCCTGCCGCGCGCCTGCCCACCACCAGGTCCGCCTGTTGTGCCAGGGCGAACTGGAACAATCTCTCCAGGTCGGCGGGGTCGTGCTGTCCGTCCGCATCCAGGGTCGCCACGTACGGGGTGCTTGCATGGCGGATGCCGGTCTTCAGCGCGCCGCCGTATCCGCGATTGACCTTGTGGCGCAGGAGCCGCACCGCAGAATCGCCGGAGAAGCCCTGCAGGATGGCAGGCGTGGCGTCCTGTGAGCCGTCATCCACCAGGATCAAGGTGTAATTCCGCTCCCGGCAGTACGGCAGCAATTCCCCCAGCACTTCCGTCAGGCAGGTCTCTTCATTATATATCGGCATGACGACAGAAAGCAGGGCGTCACCCGCCGCCGCCTGTCCTGCCGCCTGGTCTGTATCCGGTATGCTCATCATCCGTCGCTGATCCTTGTCCATCATGCCGCCTGTCTGCCGCGTCCATCGAGGCAGGTTGGCTTATGGGAGTTGAAGCAGGGTGTAGGTGTCATTCTGCATCAGCACACGTGCCGGCAGGCTCGCCAGCTCCGCCGGGCTGAGTTCGAAATCGATGACCAGGGTGCCCGCCGAGAGTTCCTCCGAGAGCAGCAGCAGGCGTTCAGCCCGTTCGCCCGGGTCGCTGAGCGCCCGGATGGCTGCCACCTCCCCGGTGATCTCCAGCCAGGCAGGGAGTTCAGCCCGGTCAGCATACCCAAGGATACCACTATCCCGGTAGGAATACACCAGCGGGCGCAGCCCGGCATAGCGCACGCTCAATGACTGGGAGGTGGCGGAAAGGTCCTGGTTGTAGAAGAAGACTCCCTCCCCGGGCTGGGTCTGCTCCCGCAGGCTGGTCAGCAGTTCATCCAGCGGGCGCGGTTCGGCACACACCAGCCGGGCGCGCCCCAGGCAGGCGGCGGCATCCAGCATGTCACCCACCGCCGGGTGGTTGGTGGCGCCCCAGAAACCCACCAGCAGGATGCCCAGGGTGATCCCCGCCCAACGCAGCGGCTTGCGCTCCTGGCGCCGCACCCAGCCCGCCAGCCCCCACAGCGAGAAGATCAACAACAGGGGCACCAGGTAGCGGATGCAGCGCAGCAGTTCGGTCTCGAGCGGCAGGATGTTCAGCCGCGCTTCGAGCAGCCGCTCACCCCACGGGATGATCACGCTGGTGATGAGCAAACCGGCGACCCAGAACAGGACGACCTTTACCTGCCTGCGCGCGCCTCGGTCCACCCACCAGGTGAATACCAGGCCTGCCAACCCCAGCGGGATCAGCAGGCTGTTGGTCATGTTGGACAGGAAATCCACAAGCGCTGCCGGGACGTTGAATAGATTGACCGGGGCATAGGTCTGCAGGATGGACAGCACCGCGCCCACATCCTGCACCGGGTCCTGCCCGCGGTACGACAGATAGTTGAGCGCGAAGGGGATCAGCACGACCAGGAAGACGCCTCCCAGCCCGAGCATGACCAGCAAGCGCCTGCCGGGCATCCACGTGCGGGGATGGAACAGCCAGAGCCCCAGCCACACGGCAAATCCCCATGCCGGGGCGCTGATCGGGTGGACGTAAACCA
>JBFYSG010000206.1:0-8470 GCA_041301835.1 Chloroflexota bacterium
ATGCGCTGGTGAACGGCGTCGGGAAACACTGTACCTTGTAGCAGGGAGGGCGTTTTGGATCTCGATTTCTTACACGAACTCAACACCCAAGCCCGGACAAAGATCGTCATGCTCATCCTGGATGGTCTGGGGGGCTTGCCGGCGGAAGCAGGCGGCAGGACCGAACTTGAAACCGCCCGGACCCCGAACCTGGATGCCCTGGCGGAGCGTTCGGCACTGGGGCTGTCCGAGCCGGTGGGACCCGGCATCACGGTGGAAAGCGGTCCGGGGCACCTGGCGCTGTTCGGGTATGACCCGCTCCAATACCGCATCGGGCGGGGTGTGTTGGAAGCGGTCGGGATCGGGTTCGACCTGCAATCCGAGGACATTGCCGTGCGGGGGAATTACTGCCGCGTGGATGAGGCTGGCGTGGTGACAGACCGGCGCGCCGGTCGCATTCCAGATGCGATCAGCCGTGAGATCTCGAAACAACTCAACACCCGCATCGAGGATGTGGCGTTCTTCGTTGAGACCGTCCGGGAGCACCGCCTGGCGATCATCCTGCGTGGAGCGGGTCTGAGCCCCGAGGTCAGCAACACCGATCCGGCAAAGAATGGTCACAAGCCGCTGCCCCTGCAGGCGCTTGCCCCCCAGGCGGAGAAAACCGCCCGCCTGCTGAACCAGTTCCTTGAACGATCCAGCCAGGTGATCAGGAGCCATACCCCCGAACCACCTGCCAACATGCTGCTCCTGCGCGGCTTCGATCGTTACCCGCATTTCCCGCTCTTTCCAGACCTATACGGGTTGCGCGCCGCGGCGATCGCGGTCCACCCCACGTATCGCGGCATTGCCAAACTGGTTGGGATGCAGGTGCTGCCCGTTGAGGGTGCCACAGCCGCGGATGAATTTTCGAGCCTCGAAAAGCATTGGGAGGAATACGATTTCTTCTACCTGCACATTAAGAATACCGATCTCGCCGGTGAGGACGGTGATTTCGCACGCAAGGTGGCGGTGATCGAGGAAGTGGACGGTTTGATCCCCCGCCTGCTTGCCCTCCATCCTGATGTGGTCATCGTCGGCGGGGACCATTCGACCCCGGCGCTGCTCAAGGGACATTCATGGCACCCGGTCCCCACCCTGATCTTCAGTCCATATGTGCGCGCGGATGGCATCCACGAATTCGGAGAACGCGCTTGCGGGCGCGGCAGCCTGGGTACGCTTCCAGCCAGGAATATCATGCCCATCGCCCTCGCCAATGCGGGGCGGCTTATGAAATGGAGTGGTTAATGTCGAACGATGGAATCCTGTCGGACCCGAACCTCTTTTCGGAAGCCCTGTTCGAGATCATGAAATCTATCAGCTCCGGCATGAATGAACTGGAACTCTATGAGTTCCGTTACGGGCTGGCTGAACTGCTGCCCGAAGGAGGCTGGCAAACCATCCGGCTGGAGAGGCGTGAACAGGTCGAGCAGCGGGTCAACAGCCGCGCCTTCTACGACAGCATCCAGATCAAGCCTGTGCTGGGCGACCGGATCGTCCTGGATGCCGCCATCATCCAATTATCGCAGATGCTGTTCGTCGGCCTGGTCACGGGTGCGTATCCACCGGCTTGGGTGGCAGGGCATTTTTACTTTGACATGCGCAGTTTTTTCTTCCTGCATCGTACAACCTATTTCACCGAGAAGGTGCTTGCCCACCTGGGCGGGGAACCGTACCGGCGTTTTGCCCGCAAACAGGAGGCACTGGAACCGCTTCACCAGGTCGGATACAAGGCATTCCGGGAAGCCAACGCAGAGGTCGATGGACTCTTCATCCAGAGCGTGATGAAACTGATCGCGCGGCGCGGGACGCCGATCCTGCTTGCCCTTGCCGGTGCCACGGCAGCCGGCAAGACCGAGATCGTCGAAAGAATGGGCGCTGCTTTCAAGCAGGCGAAGCGCAGGACCACATCCATTGAACTGGATAACTTCTTTACAGACCGGGACGACCGCGAGGCACGCGGGATCGACTCGCAGGGGAAAGAGGCGCTGCACTTCGACCTGCTGACCCGGGCGCTCCAGGACATCACGCAGGGGAAGAAGATCATCACCCCGCGATACAATTTTCTCGACGGCAGTTCCAGCCATGACCCGGATGGTCGCTTGAAACCCGGTCGTGTGCCGGTCGAGGTCGAACCAGCCGATATCATTTTCATCGAAGGCAACTTCCCGTTCCTGATCGACGAGATCGTCCACCTGATCGGCATCAAGGTGGTGTACCTGACAGACGACCCGATCCGCCTGAAAAGGAAGTGGAAGCGGGATATCGACTACCGCAAGAAGTATGACCTTGCCTATCTCCGCAACCGGTATTTCAAAGACCAATTCGTCATGGCGCAGGTCGCGTATATCCCCCAGATGGAAGTCTGCGACATGGTCGTCGATACCACCGGCGCCGCCTTGTGGACGACCCCGGAGATCGCAAGGCAGTTGGACCAAGCCTGAGAATAGATCTTGCAGCGGGAAAAACAAATGGATATTTCTCCACGGGAATTCTCAAAAGCATTGTTCGAGCGGATCCAAGCGATCGAACCAGCGGCACAGGGATTGGTCTTGAACGAGTTTTGTTACGCGCTCGATGACCTTCATCCTGAAGAGGGGTGGGATTCGATCCATCCGGATACACCGGAAGAGGTCGCCAGGACGATCCGGCAGCGCAGTTTTTTCGAAGCCGTGCAGGTCAAGCGCAGGGAAAATGACCGCATCGTGCTGGATAAGAGCATCCTCCACCTGACGCGCATGCTCTTTGCCGGTCTGGTGCGTGGGGCATACAGCGCAGCATGGGTGAAAAAGCTCTTCTACTTCGATGTGCGCGGTTTCATCTTTTTGCCGCGCACGACCTACCTCACGGATGCCGTTGTCCATCATTTCGGCGGCAAAGCCTTCAAGTCATTCGAGCCGCGGCAGAATGCTTTTGAGCGCGTTCAGGACCTGGGGTTTCGGGATTTCCAGGAAGCCAATGCGGAGATCGACGGGTTCTTCATCGAGGTGGTGAAGAAGATCATTTCCATACAAGGCACGCCCATCCTCATCACGCTGGCGGGACCGTCCGCTGCGGGGAAGACGGAGATCACCGAGCGCCTGATCGGCTCTTTTGAACAACTGCAGAAAACAACCACCACCATCGAGATGGATAACTTCCTGTTCGACCGGGACCTGCGTGAAGACAAGCCCATGGGCAGGGAAACCACGCATTTTAATCTATTCAAACAAAGCCTGCAGGATATCCTGCAGGGGAAGCGCATCACCATCCCACGCTACAATTTCAACACCACCAGCTCGAGTCACGATCCGCAGGGAAGGTTGAAACCCGGCTGCAGTCCGCTGGTGATCGAACCGGCGGATATCATCTTCCTGGAGGGCAATTTCCCCTTCCATATGGATGAGATCGCCAGCCTCATCGGCATCAAGATCGTCTACCTGACCGATGACCCGGTGCGCTTGAAGCGCAAATGGAAGCGGGATATCGATTACCGCAAGAAATATGACCCCACCTATTTCCGCAACAGGTACTTTAAGACCCAGTTCCTGCGGGCTGATGACATCTACCTGCCTCTCCTGGAGAAAGCCGACATGCTGGTGGACACCACCGGGGCGGCGTTGTGGCTGACCCCCGCGGTCGCAGCGCGGCTGGATGGGTCCTGACAGACGAGGTAAGAACAGGTGACATTAATGCCCACAGGCAAACGGATCGAGGCGATCCTCTTCGATATGAACGGGACCCTGCGGATGCGGGAAGCGCATGAGCCGACCCAGCGCGCCGCCTTTTCCCGACTGCGGGCATTGACCGGGAACCAGGCAGCCTCGGAAGCATACTGGGAACTGTTGACCCAGCGCCAGAAGGCGTACAGCCGTTGGGCGCAGGAGAACATGATCCAGCTCTCCGAAGAGGAGATCTGGACGCGCTGGATCCTCCCGGATGTTCCCCATGAAAAGATCGCCCCGCAGGCAGCCGAACTGACCCTGGCGTGGTCTGAGCGGAAGGGGCGCACGCTGCCGCGACCCGGCGCGCAGGAAACGATCAGCAGCCTGCATCAGCGCGGTTACCGCCTGGGCATCATCAGCAACACGATGTCATCCCTCGATATCCCCCAATTCCTGGCTGCCCAGGGGTGGGAACCCTATTTCGAGGTGGTGATCCTGTCGGCGGTCATCAAGGTTCGCAAACCTGCAGGAAAACCCTTCCAGGCGGCTGCAGACCAGCTGCAGGTTGCGCCCGGTGCGTGCGCCTATGTCGGCAACCGCATCTCGCGCGACCTGGTGGGATGCAAGCAGGCAGGGTTTGCGCTGGGGATCGTGATCGCATCCCCCGGAAAGGGGCATGAGGAAGACCTGGAGCCCGCCTTCCAGCCTGACGCGCGCATCCGATCGCTGGGCGAATTGCTGGAACTTTTCCCGGAAACCGATCGCCAGCGGACAGAAGAATGACCCGATGATCATCCCGCCCGCATTCAAGTCCAGACCTTTCCTGTTGTATTGGATCGGTCACTTGATCTCCATCGCAGGCTCACAGATGCAGTTGTGGGCGCTGTACTGGCATCTGCGCACGCTGTCCGATCAACCCATGGTCATCAGTGGGATCGGCTTGGTCCGTTTCCTGCCCGTGATCCTGCTGTCCCTTATTGCAGGCGTGGCGGCAGATCACTTCGACCGCCGCAAAATGGCGATCCTCACCCAGGCTGCACTCGGGCTGGTCGCCCTGATCCTTGGCTTGACCACCTCCTTCGGCGGGATCACCCTGTGGATCTTATTCGCCCTGGTGGCGGTCCAATCCGTGGCGGTTGCCTTCGACGTCCCGGCGCGGCAGGCGCTGATCCCCTCCCTGGTGCCGCGCGCGGACCTGGCGAACGCCTACAGCCTGAACTCGATCGCCTCCAAAGTTGGCGGCATCCTGGGTCCGGCGATCTGCGGGGTTGTGATCGCCTTCTGGGGCTTGGAATGGGCATACTGGTTGAATGCCATATCCTACCTGGCGGTCATCGCGGCGTTGATCGTCATGGGGCATGTGCCGACCTCGAAGTCCAATAAAGCCTTTCAATTGCGGAGCACGTTCAGCGATATCCGCGCTGGAATCGATTTCATTAAGAATTCCCCCATCATCCTGTCCGTGATGATCCTGGATTTCTTCGGGACCTTTTTCTCGTCCGCGAATACGCTGCTCCCCTTCGTGGCGATGGATATCCTGCATGTGGGTCCCATCCAATATGGCTGGTTATCTGCGGCGCAATCCATCGGCACCTTGATGGTCGCCATCTACTTATCCCAAAAAACCAACCTGCGCCGCCAGGGTTTGCTGATCTCAGCCTCTGTGGCAGGGTTCGGTCTGGCGACGATCCTTTTTGGTCTCTCCACCGGGTTCTGGCTGACCCTGATCGCGCTCATCCTGATCGGCGTCTTCGACGGGTTGAGCACCATCATCCGCAACACCGCCAGGCAGCTGCTGACGCCGGATGAGATGCGGGGTCGCATGATGAGCATCACGCAGATATTTTTCAAGGGTGGTCCCCAACTTGGAGAAGTGGAATCGGGTCTTGTGGCGCAGCTGCTGGGCGTACCCTTCGCGATCATCTCGGGCGGGGTGGGGTGTGTCCTGGCGACCGGGATCGTGGTGAGCAAAGTACCTCAACTGTTGAAATACGACGGTACTGAGATGACCAAAGGGAGCGATATCGCGGATATACCTGCTTTAAACTGACAAATGACATGTTTTATGCAAGAGCACTTGCAAATAGAATGGTATTGTTGTATTATATCCAAATGAAAGCGTAGTTTCAAAATCACTAATTATGAAAGTTTTATTTTCTTCCAACCGATCCAGGAAAAGGTGAGGCTATGGAACCCGAAATCACGACATCTCCAGGTTTCGGCGATCTGATCAGCCAGCGTTTCACCGGGCTGACCAAGAGCGAGAAACGCATCGCCAATTATCTGATCCAGAGCCAGGACGAGGCGGCTTTCCTCTCTGCCAGTGAAATTGCCGACCACTTGCAGTTGAGTGAAGCGACCATGGTCCGATTCGCCCGCACGCTCGGTTTTGATAGTTACCCTGCCATGCGGACGATGCTGCAGGAGAATTTCCGCCGCCGCCTGACCCATTCCGCCCGGCTGCGCAGCCGCCTGGAGGATCTGCGGGCGGACGGGGATATCTTTGAACGGGTGGTGGCTTCCGAGATCGATTACCTGACGGAGGCGCTTCAGACCCTCGACCGGAAGGCGCTCCATGCAGCGGTTGAGTTGATCCGTTCCCACCAGCGCATTTTTGTTTTTGGGTTGGGACCATCGCTTTCCCTGGTCAACCTGCTTGAGATCCGCCTGACACGCTCTGCCCGGCATGTGATCGCATTGAACAGCACGGGCCAGGAGATGCTCGAACCGATGCTGCTCATGAATGGCAGTGACCTGCTCATTGCCATCGGATTCTTCAATGTGACCCCCAGCCTCGAGATGGTTCTCAACCATGCCAATCAGCACAAAACGCCGGTCATCCTGCTGACCGATACCCTGGGTCCAGCCGTGGGCAATAAAGCCAGCGTGGTGCTTGCCGCCCGCCGTGGACCGGTGTCTGCCTTCCATTCCCTGACCGTTCCGATGACGATCCTCAATGCGCTCCTGCTGGCGTTGAGTTCGTTGGAACAGGAAAGCATCATGACGCACCTCGACAAGCTGGATCAATTACGCGAACGCCTTAAGAACAAAAAAGTCTCCATGGGTTCATGAATTTTGGATTTAGGAGAATCTTGATGGCAGTATCCGCAACCGTACCCCCACCTTTTTCTCAAAGGCTGCAAGCCGGCTCGCGCAGGTTCTTCCGCTGGTTGACCAGACCGCAGGTTGTCCTCTCGTTGATCATGCTGGTCGTCATGTTCTACATGGTCATCATCCCGCTCTATAAACTGATCGAGACAACGGTCACCTGGCAGCTTGTGGATGTCAGCCGCATCGATGGTGCTGTGGAAGGGGAATTCACCCTGTACCACTGGACAAGGATGATGACCGGCATCTTTGCCAAGATCTACACCGCCACCCCGCTCGCACATTCATTGACCATAGCCACCGGCACAGTTTTCCTGGCAATGTTCATTGGCGGTTCGCTGGCATGGCTCGTGGTCCGTACCGATCTACCCGGCAGGAAGTTGATCAACCAGCTGGCGGTGCTGCCCTACATCATGCCTTCCTGGACCCTGGCGCAAGCCTGGCTGGTATTGTTCAAGAACAGGACCCAGGGCGGCTCCCCGGGTCTGTTCGAATTTTTGATCGGGCAAAGTCCCCCGGATTGGTTATCTTACGGACCGGTGCCGATCATCATTTGTGTTGCCCTTCACTATTACACCTTCTTCTTCCTTTTCATTTCAGCCGCCCTGATGTCGATCGATTCCAACCTGGAGGAAGCCGGTGAATTGATGGGCGCCAATCGCTGGCGCATCCTGCGCAAGATCACCCTGCCGCTGGTCCTGCCTGCCCTGCTCTCCGGCTTCATCATGACGTTCTCAAAGACGCTGGGCACCTTCGGCACACCGAATATCCTGGGGTCACCCGTCAGGTATTATGTCATGTCCACCATGATGCGCGGCAGCCTGGCGGCTGGTGACAAGGCGGATGCATTTGTCCTGGGAATTGTACTGATCATGTTTTCGGTCATCACAATCTCGTTGAACCAGAGGGCGGTGGGCACCCGCAGGAGTTACGAGACGATTGGCGGACGCGGTTTTGTTGCCATGCCCAGCAAGTTGCGTGATTGGCGGAAGCCCATCCTGGTCATGGTGATCATTTTCCAACTGGCAGTCCTGCTGGTGCCAATTGGCTTGTTGACCTACGATACGTTCCTGCTGCGTTCGGGAGATTTCAGTTTCGATAACCTCACCTTGCAAAACTGGATCGGGGAACCGAACGAATTGTATAACGATGGCGAACCGGGAGTCCTGCTCAACCCGAGGATCTGGAAGACTGCCTGGAATTCCATCAAGCTGGCTCTGTATACTTCCTTGTTCACGGCTCTGCTGGGGGTCCTGCTTGGGTATGCCATTGTGAAAGGTCGCGGTACGCGCCTGGCGAAGCTGGTGGATCAAATAGCTTACCTGCCCTATGTCATCCCTGGAATTGCCCTGGGGGCGGTCTATATAGCCATGTTCGCCAAACCCATTGGACCGCTCCCATCGCTTTACGGGACATTTGCGCTGCTTGTCATCGTCTCCATTGCCGATAAACTGCCGTATTCGTCCCGGTCGGGTGTATCTGCCATGATGCAGGTCGGGCATGAATTGGAGGAGGCTGCCCAGATCGCGGGAGCCAATGTCTGGCAGCGATTCAAGCGGGTCATCTTTCCACTCACGAGCAGCGGTTTCGTTTCGGGATTTCTATTAACCTTCATCACCGTGATGCGGGAACTATCCCTGATCATTTTACTGGTAACCAGGGAAACACAGGTTCTGGCAAGCCAGACCATGCGCTACATC
>JBFYSG010000208.1:0-6164 GCA_041301835.1 Chloroflexota bacterium
AGCGGTGCCTTTGAACGCTCGGTCATGCTCCCCACCGACGTTCAGACCGACAAAGCCAAAGCCGATTTCGAGCACGGCGTACTGGTCATCACTCTGCCCAAAGCCGAGGCTGTCAAGCCCAGGACGATCAGCGTCAAAGCCAAATAAGCGCAACCCACCCAAAAAAGCAGGCGCGCAAGCCCGGCGCCTGCTTTTTATTCCGCATGTTTCCAATTCCCTTCGACCCGGCAGGCACCCGGCACGGGCAGTTCGTCCGATGAAGGATATAATGAAATCCGACAACCAGAATAAGGAGTGAGATGACCAGGAAGAAGCGACTCAATTTCAACAGCCCGGCACCGGACCTGACGGTCCTCGACCTCGAAGGCAAGCCTGTACAACTCTCCAGCCTGTGGGCAGAAAAGCCCCTGCTGCTGGCGTTCACGCGTCATTTCGGCTGCACACAATGCAAGGAGATGCTGGATGAACTGGCGGCGGGCAGGGAAGCCATCGAAAAAGCGGGGCTGGGGCTGGCTGTCATCATGCAGGGGACGCCGGAAACCAGCCGCGAGTTCGCGCGGCAGCATGCCCCCGGCTTGCGCACGCTGGCAGATCCCGAACGCAAGGCGTACCAGGCTTTTGGGCTGGAGCGCGGTGGTCTGTTCCAGACCTTCCTCAACCGCCGCGTTTGGGCGGCGCTCGCCCGGGCGCGCAGGAAAGGCTACCGGGTGGAACCGCCTCCGCCGGGGCAGGATGCCATGCAGATGTCGGGCACGTTCATCATCAGCCGGGATGGGCGCATCGAACTGCCCTATTACTATGACAACATCGCCGATCACCCGCCGCTGGACCTGCTGCTGGGCGGCGTGCTCGACACGCGCTGGAACGCCTCCTTCGATGGACCGCTGGGACCCGGCGTGAACACAGCCGGCTCGGATCCCGGGAGGGGCAAATGAAACCATTGTTCTCCGTTTCCGCTTACCTGGCGCTGAAAGAGATCTGGCGCAACCGGGGTCGCTTCCTGCTGGTCAGCCTGGTGATCGCCCTGATCACCCTGCTGGTGCTGTTCATCGCAGCCCTGGGCGAAGGCTTGGGCAACGGCAACCGCGAGTACATCTCCAAACTCGACGGCGAACTGCTCGTCTACCAGGAAAAATCCGACCTGCTGATCCAGGCAAGCCGCCTGGGCACCGGGCGGGTGGATGAGGTGCGCGCCATCGCCGGCGTGGCAGATGCCGGCATGATCGGCACCGCCAGCGCCACCCTGCTCCTGGAGCAGGATGCCGATCCGCTCAAGGTTGCCCTGCTGGGCGTGGAGCCCGGTCATGTGGGCGAGCCGGCTGTCGTCGAAGGCAGTCAACTGGGCAGCGCAGACGCCGGGGAAGTGATCATCGACCGCAACACCGCCCTGCGCACCGGGCTGACCGTTGGTGATGAGGTCACCCTGCGCGTCACCCAGGGCACCGAGGATGTCTTCTTCACCCTGCAGGTGGTCGGCATCGCCGACGGACAGCAGTTCAGCCTGCAGCCGTCCATCTTCACCCCGTTCCTCACCTGGGACCGCATCCGCCCGCAATCCGAAGCGGAACTGACCTTCGCCGAGGCGACCGCCAACGTGATCGCCGTCAAACTGACCGACCCCGAAGCCGTGGAAAGCGTGCGGCAGGAGATCGAGCAGGGCGTGGAGAACGTGGTGACTGCCACACGCATGGAAGCCATCCAGGCGCTGCCGGGGTACACCGCCCAGCAAAGCACCTTGAACACGCAGGGGGGCTTCACCCTGTTCATCGGCATCCTGGTGATCGGCGGGTTCTTCCAGATCCAGGTCCTGCAGAAGGTCTCCCAGGTCGGGGTGTTGAAAGCCATCGGCACATCCAACCCGGTCGTGGCAGCCGCCTCCGTGATCCAGATCGTGGTCATCACCGTGATCGGCGTGGCGATCGGAGCGCTGTTCGCCTACCTGTTCTCGTTGTTCTTCCCGCCTACCGTGCCGATCGTTTTCAACGGCACCACCTCGGCGATCGCCCTGGCAGCCCTGCTGCTGATCGGTCCGCTTGGAGGGCTGGTATCCATCCGCTATGCCGTGCGCATCGAGCCGCTCAAGGCGCTGGGGTTGTCCTCATGAACAACATCACCCCGACCCCCTATGCCCTCGAAACCCGCGCCGTGGTCAAGCAGTACCAGGCGGATGCAGGCACGATCTATGCGGTCAACGACGTCTCATTCAAGGTCGCGGCGGGCGAGTTCGTCGCCCTGGTGGGACCCAGCGGATCAGGCAAGACCACCATGCTCTCCATCCTGGCGGCATTGTTGAAACCCAGCGCCGGGCAGGTCCTGCTCGACGGCAGGGACCTGGCGGGCATGAGCGAATCCCAACGCGTCGTGATGCGCCGCGCCCAGATCGGCTTCACCTTCCAGGCGAACAACCTGGTGCCCTACCTGAGCGCGGTCGAGAACGTGGAACTGATGCTGCGCCTGAACAACCGGCTGGATAAAGCCGGCAGGCTGCGCGCCCGCGAACTGCTGGCGCGCCTGGGACTGAGCGAACGTTTGAACAACCTGCCCGGTCAGATGTCCGGCGGGCAGCAGCGCGTGGCGATCGCCCGAGCCCTGATCCACAACCCCAGCCTGGTGCTGGCGGATGAACCGACCGCCAGCCTCGACACCGAACGCGCCTACCAGGTGGTGGAGACATTCGCCGGGCTGATCCACGAGCAGAAGCGCGCCGGCATCATGGTGACCCACGACCTGCGCATGTGCGAGTACGTGGACCGCGTCCTGCGCATGCAGGACGGGAAACTGGTCCAGGAGTACACCACCCCGGAGGAGATCATGCGCCTGGCAAAAGGCGGGCGCGAGTCATGACCGGCAGATGAAGCGGAACCATCCGAACGCCCCCCGGGTCCCCATGGGACCCCGGGGGCTTTTTGCTGTAATTCCTGCCCCCGGGGATCGGCGCGCGGCTGCCAGTTTTGATAGAATAGGGGAAAATCCGGAATGAGTAGAAAGGTGGATTCCCATGGATGCTTCCCCTTCTGTCAGCGACCTGCAAAGCGTGACCTGCCCCAACTGCGGCGCCAGCCTGTCCTATAAACCCGGCACCACCAACCTGGTGTGCGGGCACTGCCGTTCAGCCTTCGAGATCCAGACCGAAGGCGTCACCGCCCAGCAAGCCCAGGCGGAGAAAGACCTGGCAAGCACGCTGGCGGGCTCCTGGCAAAAAGCCCAATCCGAGGGGCAAGCCTACGTGGTCAAATGCCCGGCGTGCGGTGCCGAGACGGCGTTGGGCGAGAACCTGTTCGCCTCGGAGTGCACCTTCTGCGGATCGCGCCTCGCTGTCCAGCCGGATGCCAGGGCGATCGCCAACCCGCAGGCGGTCCTGCCGTTCAAACTGGAAAAGGACGCCGCCGCGGCAGGTTTTGACCGCTGGCTGCACAAGCTGTGGTTCGCGCCCAACGACCTGAAGAAGCGCGCCGCCGGCGACCGCTTCAACGGCGTCTATCTGCCCTTCTGGACTTTCGATGCCCAAACCGAATCCGCCTACCAGGGGCAGCGCGGCGATCATTACACCGAAACGGTCAGGCGCACGGTGGATGGCAAGGAGGTCACCCAGCAGGTGGTCAAGACGCGCTGGACCAGCGCCTCGGGCTGGGTGCGGCGCGCCTTCAACGACATCCTGGTCACCGCCAGCCGGGCTCTGCCGGGCAAGTACCTGAACGCGCTGGAACCGTGGGACCTGGGCAACCTGGTGCCCTACGACAACCGCTTCCTGAGCGGCTTCAAGGCAGAGGTGAGCCAGGTGGACATCCGTACCGGCTTCGAGGCAGCCCGGCAGGTCATGGAGGGCGTGATCCGCCAGGATATCCGCCAGGACATCGGCGGCGACGAGCAGCGCATCACCTCCGTGCAGACCCAATACGCCGCCACCACCTACAAGTACGTTCTGCTGCCGGTCTGGTTGAGCATTTACCGCTACGGTGACAAGATCTACCGCTTTGCGGTCAACGCCCGCACCGGCGAGGTGCTGGGCGAACGCCCGTACAGCGCCATCAAGATCGCCCTGGCGGTCATCGCCGCGCTCATCCTGGTGGCATTCCTGCTCTACATCAGCGGGAACCTGTAAGCGCAGCCTGCCGGCGCGAGGCTGAGAAAATGAACATTCCGGTCGATTGGTTGCTGCAAGGCGAACCCTGGATCGAATACCGCACCCGGGTTGACCTGCTGGGCGGCTCCGAACAGGACCCGCAGGTGCGCGCCGCGCGTGCCTCCATGCTGGGGTACCCCCTCGTCAGGGACCTTGTGGGCAGTCTTGCGGGCTGGCCCGGCACGGTGATCGCGAGCCACAAGAGCGCCGGTCAGCCTTTCCACAAATTGACCTTCCTCGCCGACCTGGGGCTTAAAGCCGCTGACCCGGGCATGGACATCCTCATCACCCGGATACTGGCGCACCGCTCAGTCGAAGGACCCTTTCAACTTCCCACCAACATCCCGGAACATTATGGCGGTTCCGGCAAGGATACCTGGGCGTGGGCATTATGCGACGCGCCGCTGCTCGTTTACGCCCTGGTCCAATTTGGCTTGGGCGATCGACCCGAGGTCATCGCGGCGGTTGAGCACCTGGTTGGATTGCTGCGCCTCAACGGCTTTCCCTGCGCGGTCTCACCGGAACTGGGTAAATTCCACGGACCGGGTCGCAAGGATGACCCCTGCCCGTACGCCAACCTTGCCATGCTCAAAGCCTTATCCGCCATGCCGGAGCTGCACGCCAGCCCGGCGTGCAGCACGGGGGCGGAGACCCTGCTGAACCTGTGGAGTCAGAGCGCGGCACAGCACCCGTACATGTTCTACATGGGCACCGATTTCCGCAAACTCAAAGTCCCGTTCGTGTGGTACGACCTCATCCACGTGCTGGATGTCCTGTCGCGCTTCGACTGGCTCCACCAGGATGCGCGCTTCCTGGACATGCTTGCCCTGCTGCAAAGCAAGGCAGACCCGCAGGGCTGCTTCACGCTCGAGTCGGTCTGGACGGCATGGAAGGACTGGGAATTCGGGCAGAAGAAAACCCCCTCCCGCTGGTTGACCCTGCTGGCGTGGCGGGTCATCACCCGGGTCACATCGGGCGCCGGGTAGTCTACACTACCCGCCAGGGATCGCTTTATCAAGGAGAGAAAAAATGGCAACCATTCGTGCTGGCAGTCGGGCAGTTCTGCTGGTCGTGGATGTGCAGGTGGGGGTCATGCAGCAAGCCTGGGAGGCTCCCCGGATCATCCAGAACATCAACCTGGCGGTCGAAAAAGCGCGCGCCCAGGGCGTACCAGTCGTCTGGGTGCAGCACGACGACAACGAACTGGTCCACGGCAGCCCTGCATGGCAGCTCGTGCCGGAACTATCCCCCGTGGAAGGTGAAACCCGCATCCACAAGCGCTTCAACTCATCCTTCGAAGGCACATCCCTGGAGGAGACCCTGGCGCAGCACGGCGCGGCGCGCATCGTCCTCGCTGGCGCCTCCACCAACTGGTGCATTCGTGCCACGGCATACGCCGCGCTGGACCGAGGCTACGATCTCACCCTGATCCGGGATGCCCACACGACCGGGAACATGGAGTTCGAGGATGGCACCCGGCTGGCGGCGGCAGATATCATCCGTGAACTCAATATCGCCATGACCTGGCTCAGCTACCCGGATCGGAAGAACGACACGGCAGCCGCGGCGGAACTGGACCTAGCCGCCGCGGGCGCTGTTCGCTAAGCGAATGCGGCGCTTTCAAGGAGATGGGTGTGGACGACAATCCCTGCCAGGCACGGTCATTTCTCTACCGGCTCGATCTCGTTTCATTCTACACAGCCTACCTGCGCTGGCTCAGCCATCTGAGCGCGCGGTTGGGGGTCGAAACGACACGCCGCATCTGGAAGGATGCTTTTGCAGGCTATGATGACTCGCTCCTGATGAGCATCCTGTCCTCGGGATGGCAGCAGGCGCCGTCTCCTGGCGCCGGGGAGACCGCAGCCTGCCTGGATGCGCGCTTGGCGGAATTCTTCCCCGCCGCCGATTGGGAACCCTCCCGCACGGAAGCAAAGAGCCTCATCGAGGCTGCGCCGCCGGTCGCCCAGATCCTCAAACTGTTTTCCCATGCTGCCGTGGAAAAGGAGATCAGCGCCTACGCCGCGCTGCACCTGCGTTTTGA
>JBFYSG010000209.1:0-3118 GCA_041301835.1 Chloroflexota bacterium
AGCAGGGCGATCAACACCGTCAGGAGCATGATCCGTTTCATGGCATCACCTTGGAAGGGGCGGCAGGCTGGTAGGACATGCCGCAATCTTACCGCCCTTTCGCAGCGGCTGCAATCAAAAAATCCCCCGCCGCCCGGCGGGGGATTTGGTATCTTGGGCGTTGTTGATGCGGCTTACTCCTCCGGTTTGGGCATCACCTCGGCGGGCTTCTTCCTGCCGAGGGCGGAGTACAGCAGGATCACGCCAATGACCAGCATGACGATGGCGCCCCAGTAATCGTTGAACTGCCTGCCGAGCAGCACCGCAAGCAGCGCGCCGGCAAGCAAGCCGATGGCGGGATACTTCGCCCAGTCGGTCGGGTGGGTCTTGCGCTGCAGCCACAGGACGCCGAAGGTGGCGGCAAACCCCAGCAGGAGGACGCCGTTGTAGAGACCGGTCAAGCGGTTATCTTCATTCGGGATGAGGATGGACAGCAGCACGATCAGGGCGATGCTGGCGAAGATGCCTGCCGGGATGAGCGCCCACCAGTTCGGCTTCGAAAGGAAATAAGTCACGAAGAAAGGCGCGGAGAAGATCAGCATGATGATGAAGCCCGACCATTCCGGTCCGCTCAGCATGGCGATGAGCGGCAGCGTGCCCAGCACGCCCATGACCACCGCGGGGATGAGCGCCCAGCGATTGCTGCGGTCGAGCAGGTAGATCACCAGGAAGGGCAGACCGATGGCGTACAGGATCACCGCCCCGATCCACTCCCCGGCGGAGAACACCGAGAGCATGGTGACCACCGCCAGCACGAACATGACGAATGCCGGGATGAGCGCCCAGCGCCGCTTGCGGTTGACCAGCCACGCCACCAGGAAGGGCAAGCCGATCGAGAACTGCACCAGCGCGCCGATCCACTCACCGCGCACCGAATCGGCGAGGAGCGTGACGATCGCCAGCACCGCCAGGATGAACCCCGGGATGAGCAGCCCCCAGCTCTTGCGCTCCACGGCGAAGCCCACGAAGAAGGGCAGGGCGATGGCAGCCAGGATGGGCGCCCCCAGGAAGGCCCCGGTCATATCGGATGTCGCCATCCAGATGGTCAGCGCCAGCGCGGCGAAGATGAACGCCGGGAAGAGCCAGCCCCAATGCTTCAACCCGTTCAGGAAGTAGCTGAAGAAAAAGGCGGCGCTGGCGACGCCGAAGACCAGCACCCAGCCTTGATCGGAGAGGATGTCGAAGTCGATGTAGCCCGTTGCCCGCGCCAGCAGGATGCCGCTGACCACGATGAGCACGATGCCCCAGAAGATATTGACGAGTTTCTCTTTCATTTTGTATTCTCCTTGTGATTGGTTGCCACATAATTATATAACTATATCCAACCCCTTGTCACCTGCCAATCCTGCCGGGAGGTGATTCAAGCCCCTCTGGCGAGGGGTTTGCCCCGGGGCGGACCCTGGCATCATACCGCACGCGCCAGCAGCGCGCCTATTCGGCGGCTAACAGGCGGGTATGAAGCGGCTGAAGATCCACAAAAAAAGACCGCCCCCTGTCTTGGGGACGGTCGCGACCTTATTTCTTGGCTGGGCTTGCATATCTTCGCCGCAGGCTGCGGTTGGGAACGGGCTGCCGCCCGGGGTGGTTCTGCGCTCGCGGGCTGAATGAAGGCTTCGCGGCTCGCCCGCGCGCCGGTTCCTCCGCCGGTATGTAAGGCTCCGGCATGGGCGCATTGTAATCGAACCCGTCCAGGGTCTGGCGCGGCAGGGGCTTGCCCATGATCTTCTCCAGCGAGCGGATCATATCCCTGTCGTCGCTGGTCACCAGGGTGAACGCATCCCCGGCGCGCTCGGCGCGCCCCGTGCGACCGATGCGGTGGATGTAGTCGTCGGCTGTGGCGGGCATGTCGAAATTGACCACATGCGAAATGGTCTCCACATCCAGCCCGCGGGCGGCGATGTCCGTTGCCACCATCACCTGGTAGTGCCCGCTCCTGAATCCGGTCAACGCCGACTGGCGCTGACCCTGGGTGCGGTTGCTGTGCAGGCTGGTCGCCCGGAACCCGGCGCGGTGGATCTGCCGGGCGAGTTTCTCGGCGCGGTGCTTGGTGCGGGTGAAAACCAGCACCGAATCGGTGTCGGTGCGCTTGAGCAATTCAAGCAGCAGCGGCGTTTTCAGGTGCTTCTGTACCGGGTACAGGGCGTGCGTCACGGTATGCGCCGGTCGGCTCAGACCGATGGCGATGCGTTTCGGATTCCGCAGGGTGCGGGAAGCCAGTTGCTCGATCTCGGTGGGGAACGTGGCTGAGAAAAGCATCGTCTGCTTCCGGTTGGATACGTGGGTGAGGATGCGTTTCACATCCGGCAGGAAACCCATGTCGAGCATCCGGTCGGCTTCATCCAGCACCAGCACCTCGATGTTCTGCAGCCGGGCATTGCCCTGCTGGATGTGGTCGAGCAGCCGCCCGGGGCAGGCGACCAGGATCTCGGTCCCCATTCTCAGGGCTTTCACCTGCGGCGCCGCGCCGACACCCCCGTAGAGCGTCGCGCTGCGGATGCTTGTGCCGGCTGCCAGGTCGCGTACCGATTGGTGTATCTGTTCGGCAAGTTCGCGCGTCGGGGTGACGATCAGCGCCCGGGCGCAGTTGCGCGGTCCGCTGATGAGCCTGTTCAGGATCGGCAGGACGAATGCGGCGGTCTTGCCTGTGCCGGTCTGGGCGGTGCCGATGATATCCTCCCCGTTCAGCGCGGCGGGGATCGTCTGCACCTGGATGGGCGTGGGTGTGATATACCCGAGATTGCGGATGCCCGCCATCAGGCGTGCATCCAAGTTGAACTGATCAAAGTTCACAAAAAACTTCCTTTTCTTCAGAGTGCGGGTGTTGGGGGGATCGAGCAGTGCTCGGAACGTGCAACAGCAGGACGCTGAACGATATCGAATATGTTATATGAGAATAACCCACTACGGCAGGGCTGTCAAGGTGGGATTATGACCCTTTTGCCCGCCTCACTCGTTCCCCTTTCCATTGGATCCCCCGCGTTGACCCCCTGGAAATCCGTATATATAATTGATTCATCTAATTTATCCCATGGCAGCCCGACGTCCTGATTGATTGCGGCTGTTATCCGCTGGCTGGACC
>JBFYSG010000210.1:0-2950 GCA_041301835.1 Chloroflexota bacterium
CACGACACTCGCCGAGCCCAGCATGGGGTGGCGGGCGTGGAGCAGTTTGATGGTCGGGCGCGGCGGCGGGGAACCGGCATCGCGCCTGCTGTGACCCATGGGGATGAGGATCGGTTCGGCGGCGTGCAGGTACTCGGCGTATTTCGCCTTGGCAAAGGCAAGGTCCAGTTCTGCCAGCGCGTCCACGCCGGGGATGATCTCGGGGGCAAGGGCGCCAACCTGCGCCGAGAGTTCCGCCAGGATGCGCCGCACCTCGTCGCGCTCGGCGATCTGCGCCTCGCGGTAGGCGTTGTTCAACTCCACCACCGCCAGGGGCTCCACGAACAGGGTCGCCCCGGTGGAGGACTGGTCGTGCACGATGGACTTGACCTGCCCCTTGAATTCCGCCCGCAGGGGGATGACGAAACGCCCATCACGTTGGGTGATGACCGTATCCTGCAGCTTGGTGTTGGTTTCCGGATCGGTCAGGTAGCGCTGCAGGCGCGCCATCAACCGGTCGTGGGTCACGCGCACCTGGCGGCGCAGGTCGTACAGTTTGGGCGAGGCGCTGTCTGCCACCTCGCCGGAATCGGTGATGCAGCGACTGATGGCAGCGATCAATCCGACTGCGGCGGGCAGGCTGAGCGCCAGCCCTGCCAGGGTGGGGTATGCCTCGCTGTGCTTGTCAAAGTAGCGACGCAGGTCGAGCATCGCGCTCAGCGTGGACTGGACGTCGAGCAGTTCCTTGGGATCGAGCACGCCCCAGTGGGCGGCAAGGTCCACCTGTCGGCGGATGTCGTGCGCCGCGCCGATGGTCAGGTCAGCCGTCGCCCGCAGGTTGCGCGCTTCGGTCGTGCCTGCCAGGCGGCGCAGGGCTTCGGCGTGGTCCGGGGTGGGGGTGAGCGCCTGCGCCAAGCCGGCAGAGGCGGAGAAATCGCAGAACTCCGCCAGGCGGGCGAGGATGCGGGGGAATTCGAGTACGTTGAGCGTCTTGGTGTCCATGGGCAGGGGTATTTAACCACAAGATGCGGGCAGGCGGAAGGACGGAGCGCACCGGCGCAGGCGTGCAGAAAAGTTCCATCCCGGCGGGACCGCCCGGGATGGAAGGCAAGCTGCAGGGCTTGATAACCTGCCCGATCCTGCCTGGTTACGGCAGGTCAACCGCGCTCCCAATGAACTGCACGGCAATGTTGATCGGTCGCAGCAATCCAATGAAGGTATCCAGCGGCTTCTCCTCCATGGATTCATCGGTGAATCGCGTGGGCACGCCGATCAGTTCGCCGCGCGCGTTGACCGCCATGCCGCCGGAGTTGCCCCAACTGATGAGGGCATCGGTTTTGATCCAGCCGGTCTGGAGGTCGTTGTACTCGTCGGGCGAGAACCCCGAGACCGAACCGGTGGTCAAGGTGGGCGTGTTGCCGCCGATGCCCGGGTAGCCGATGATCGTGACCGAGTCGCCGATCCTGACCTCGTCCGAATCGCCCACCGGCAGGTAGGGGAAGACCAGGTCACCGGGCAGGCTGCGTCCATCCTCATCGCCGATGACATGCAGGATCGCCAGGTCGAGTTGGGCGCTGGCTTTGATCAGTTCGCACTGGTAGAAGGTGTCTGGTTCTGCGGTGATATCGTTCCAGTTCAAGCCGATATAGAAGATGTCGATATTATCTTCAATGACATGGTTGTTGGTCAGCACGTACCCGTCTTCGTTCAGAAGGCTGCCGGAGCCGGTGGAGTACATGCCGGTCTCCTCGGTATCCGGACCCGGCACGATGATCCACACCACCGCCCGCAGGGCAGTCTGCTTTGCCAGGTACGCCTGGGTGGCTTCGCTGCCCGCGGAGAGGGTCGGGGTCGCCATGCCGAGCATGGGCGGGATGAACTTGAACCCCAGCGCCAGGATGCCTACGCACAGGATGACGATCATGGTCACGCCCAGCGCCACGCCAGCCGAGGTCTTCCACAGCCCCTTAGCCGGTTGGGTGGGCTGCGCGGCGGCATCCAGCGGCGGCAGACGCTGATCGCCCACCCGCAGGCGGAAGATGGTGTTGCCCAAGCGGATGCGGTCGCCGTGCTTGAGCAGCAGCGGCTGGGCGATGCGCTTGCCGTTGACCCAGGTGCCGTTGCTGGACTTGAGATCGGTCAGGATCACCTCGCCGTTGACCAACTGCAGGCGGGCATGGTTGCCGGAAGCGCTCTTATCCTTCTCCAGCACGATGGTGTTGTCCGGGTCGCGCCCGAGCTGCGTGTCGCTGTTAAGCCCGAACTCCGCCCCATCGCCGCGCACCAGCGCCATGGGCGAGACGTTCTGCCACATCTTGGTTTCACCTTCACGCGCTTGCGGGAGGGGCAGGGGCGGTTCGACCGCGGCTTTGATCTCTGCCGGCGCGGCGGCTTTCACCTCTGCGGGTGCCGGCGCGGGCGGGGAGACAACCCTGGGCGCGGCTTTGAAGACAAAGACCGACCTGCCCACGCGCAGGCGGTCGCCGTGTTTCAGGGTTGCCGGGGCGGTCAGTTTCTTTTCGTTCAGGAAGGTGCCGTTCTGACTGCCCAGGTCGCTGACCAGGACACCGCCGGGAGTCACCTCCACGCGGGCGTGCTGGCGCGAGACGCGCGTATCATCGACCTGGATGGTGCATTCGGGCTGCCGTCCGATGATGACCGGCTGGTCGATGGGGAACTCCTGCCCGTCGGCGCGGACCAGGGATGGGTGTGCAGGGACATTATCCATGTTGAACCTCTATAGGATTATAGGAAGGCTGGAAAAATCATTTTCATTGTATAGCGGATGGAGGCAATGTGCAAGTAGGAAGGATCGAGGCCATACATGCGGGGATCTATCCCGCCCTCAGCAAATTGGCAGGCAAAGGGATGGCAGGTGAATCTCCCCGGATCAATTATTTTTCGTTCCCGCCAACATCAAACCGGTCTGCATACCCTGCCAGTTTTTGTAGCCGCGCACCGTGCGGGCGCG
>JBFYSG010000213.1:0-4932 GCA_041301835.1 Chloroflexota bacterium
TACCGGGACTAATTCCGCCCCCAGAGCCTCGATCTGCCTTCGTTTGGGTCCGGCGGCTGAAGCGGGGATATAGATCCGTGCCCTGATCCCGGCTCGCTGACAATAGGCTGCCAGGGATGCCCCGGCATTCCCGGAAGAATCCTCCACCACCTCGCTAATGCCGCGCGCCTTCAACCACCCTGCCAGGATCGCCGAACCCCGGTCTTTAAAGGATCCGGTCGGATTCTGGTACTCGCACTTGAAGGCGACCTGCCGACCGAAGACCTCTGCCCACAACAAGGGGGTGCTGCCCTCGCCCAGCGAAACCGGTTCAGCGCTTGCATCCAAACCGAAACCAGCCCGGTATCGCCAGATGCCAGGTTGTTGATCGTCGACAAGGCGGGGATCATACTCCCAGCGGGTGGAATAATCATAAATGCCACCGCACACAGGGCAGCGATAGGGCAGCCCCCGTTCAGGGTATTTCCGCTGGCAGTTTGTACAGGCGATTTCGAACGGGACCATGCTGTAAACTACTCCCCCGCTGCCGGGTGATAATGTCCTTCGACCCAGCTCGCGCCATCTGGACCCGTCTCCTTCTTCCAGATCGGCACGATCTCCTTCAACCTGTCAATGCCATAACGCGCCGCCTCGAAAACCCCCGAATCCCGGTGACCCGCTGAACAAGCAATAACGGTCGTAATGGTCCCGGCATCCAATTGACCGATGCGCTGCGCGATGGCGATCCCCTCCACAGCGGACCATCTCTCACGGATCTCCACGCAAATTTGCTTCATCTTCTCTTCAGCCATGGGGGAGTAGGCTTCGTAATCCAAGTGGCTGGTTTGTCGCGTTTCTCCATGCGTGGTTATGCCGCGCACGATCCCGGTGAACAAGACCACCGCGCCTGTGCCAGGCGTGGTGATCCGGGCGATTAGGTCATCCGGGCTGATTGCATCTTGCGTTAGGGCAAGGTATGTTGGGGAATCCATGGGGCAGGCAGCCTGTCTGGCGATCCTATCCGCCGCTGACGGGCGGGAAGAAAGCGATCTCGGCATTTTCGGGAATGACTTGCTCGTCCCGGGCATATTCCCGGTTGATGGCAGTCATCATCGATGTCCTCACCTTCTCGAGCCGCGGGTGTGCCTTGATCAGCATCTCGGTCAGGACAGCGACGGTTGTTCCGGCGGGGATCTCCATCTCCAGGCTCCGGCTGCCGGTATAATCTCGCAGGGTCGCAAACAATAAAATCCTTCCGCGGTTCATATCCAGGGCTCCTTACGGATAAAGTCGCATTCACTCATTTACAATATCACCGCTTTGCCCCCCATGCTTTTCCACCAGTCGAATATTCTGGATCTGCATCGTCTTCTCGACTGCTTTTACCATATCATAGATGGTCAGCGCCGCCACCGAAACGGCGGTGAGCGCTTCCATTTCCACGCCAGTCCTGCCTATCGTACTGACCGAAGCGGTAATCGTTACCCCGGGAAGGGAATCATCCAGCGAGAAAGTAACCTCTGCGTGGGTTATCGGGAGCGGGTGGCACAACGGGATCAGTTCTGCGGTACGCTTGGCGGCAGCGATGCCGGCTATCTGGGCGACGGTTAGCACATCACCCTTCCTGAGCGCTCCCTGGCGGACCAGTCCCAGGGTCTCTTTCCGCATCACGATCTCACCCCTGGCAACAGCCACACGCGGCGTGATCTCTTTTTCACCCACATCCACCATGTGGGCGCGCCCCGAATCGTCCAGGTGGGTCAGCTTGGAAGTCATGCCTGGATTATAAGTTATAATCCGCCTGCCATGGAACATAACCCACCCGTTCTGCATCCGACGGATTACACCGTGTCAACGGCGGTTTTCGAGGGACCGCTTGATCTTCTTCTCCAGTTGATCGAACGGGCGGAACTCGATATCACATCCCTCTCCCTGGCTCAGGTTACCGATCAATTCCTGGCATACATCCATCAAATGGCTGTGCCCGCAGCGGAGATCTCAGCCTTTCTCGTTGTGGCAGCCAAATTGGTGCAGATCAAATCTGAGGCGCTGCTTCCGCGTCCGCCCGTACACGATCATCCCGAAGAGAACCTGGGCGAACTGCTTGCGCGTCAATTGCGCATCTACAAACGATTCAAGGAACTCTCTGCCTGGCTCGAGGCGCGCGAGAAGGAACACTTGCGCTCCTACCTTCGCCTGGCTCCTCCCACGCATGTGGAAGGGCATCTCGACCTGAGCGGGGTGACCCTGACCGATCTGAAACTGGCAGCCGAGGGGATCTTCGCCGATGAGCAGGAGAAAGCCACCCTGAATTCGGTCATCACGGCACCGCGTATCACCATCCGCGAGAAGATCGTCTGGATCGCAGAGCACCTGAGCGGCGACTCCCACGCCAGGTTCGGTGCCCTGCTGGATAAAAACCCCACCCGCCTGGAAGTGGTTGTGACTTTCCTGGCATTATTGGAGCTGGTCAAGCGCTTCCATGTTACTGCTCACCAGGATGGATTGTTCAGCGATATCTTCATTGATAAGAACGAGGACTGGAAGCTGGATGAGGACCTGGAGATCGAGTTCGAGTAAGATTCAGCGTTCAGACTTCCGGATCAGCAACCAGGCTCCCAGAAGCGCCAGCAGTGCACCCCCAGAATCGAAGAGCAACACGTCCAACAGGCTGGCATGCCTGCCCGCTACGTGCATCTGATGGAATTCATCGGTTAACGCATAGCCGATCGCCATGGTCAAGGCGATCCAGGCTCGTTTCCGGTCCCATCCCAAGGCATACCAATAGAAAAGTGCCAGGGTGCCATACCCGAGCACATGTCCACCCTTCTTAAGCAGAGTATCCCAGATACCGAAGGCAGGCATCTCGGCAGACGGGATCGCTGACAGGGTGAATATTCCAGCCATGAGCAGGATCGCCGGCACCCAGCGCGCGATCCGTTTCATGCCAAAAATTCCAGCACCAGGCGGTTGAACTCATCCGGCTGGTCCACATTCGCGGCGTGACCGGCATGCTGGATGATTGCCAGCCGCGCATCGGGGATGATTGCCTGCAGCACCTTCTGCCTGTTTGGGGAGATGGTTGTATCCTGCTCCCCGCAGATCACCAGGGTTGGGACCGGGATCGGTGACTCCCACCGACGGGCATCAAATCGCCCCAGGGAGATCATTGCGGCGCGGTAGGCGCGTGCATCTGCCCGGCAAATGGTTTCCACCAACATCTCACGCAGGGTCTCCTGCGCCGGTGCCGGGAAAACCCGCCGCGCTACGATCCCAGCCTGGGCGCGCAATCCCAGGAAGGAAATTGCCAGCGCCCGCCGAAAAAAGTAGGACCAACCCGAAAGGTTTTCAGGCTTCAGGCTGGCAAACGTACTCGCCAGGACCAACCTGCGTACCCGGGCGGGAAATCCATGCGCCAAATGCTGAGCGATCACGCCCCCCATCGATAATCCGATCACGTGTGCTGATCCGATGCCTTGTTCGTCCATTAACGCGACAACCTGCTCGGCTGCCCGCCGCAGATTCCACCCGCGCCCATCATAGGGCGAATCCCCAAAACCCGGCATATCCGGAGCCAGTGGGCGATAGCCTTTCTCGGCGAGTGCCGGGAACTGGAGCCTCCACGAGTCGCCGGTCGCTCCCAAGCCATGCAACAGCAGCACGACAGGCGAGCCGCCAGGGTTGGGATCAAGGAAGTGCAACCGGGTCATGCCTGCAGGGTTTTCCAGATCTGGTGTACATGATCGCGATCGTGACCAGCAATGATGCCGCTCAATTCAAGAAGCGTGGTCGGACCGAAGATGGTGTGCCGGGCTGGTCGGTTCCAGGAGTCGCCTGCCCCAACAAGTGTTGCCACCGCCTTTTTTCGTTCTGTCAGGAATCCCTGCAGGGCTTGGTCTCCATCCTGGGAGGCATAATTTCTCGTCTCAACCCAGTCGTCCGAGACCACGCCTGCCAGCAGGGGATTATCCTCTGCAAGCACGCGCTCGATGCGCCTCAGGTTGATTTCGGTTTCCACATCGCGCAGGTGACAGACGATCTCCGTCAGACTCCACTCGCCCTCACCCGGTCGATTAACCCACCTGTCAAGAGCCAGGTTCCTGAGAAGGGTGGCAAGCGCTGCCGGCGTGGAGCGCAGGATATTCAGGACTGCCTCAGGCGTGTCGAACGCCGGAGTGAGGCTGACGGGATCGGTCGTTTCCAGCCACTGGCGCAAGGCGCTGAAGTCCCCCTGTGGTATGTCAGCCTCCTTTTCTCCTCCGTCAAGCCGCAGCCAGAATACAGCCAAGCCTGCCTTGCGAGCTGGCAAGAGGTCCATGTCGAGGTCGTTGCCGACCATCACAACGGGTCCTTTCTGCCAGCCCAACTGGGCAAGGAACTCCGAAAAATAAGCCGGAGATTCTTTCGTGAAATGGAAATTCTCGTAAGATGAGACCAGCGCGAAATCGTTATCCTCTGGTGGTAATCCCGCCCAACGCATGCGGTGATGAACGGCTTTGAGCGGAAAATATGGATTTGTGGCGACCCCAATGCGGTATCCCGACTGAAACGCCCAGCGGACGAATTCCACCGCAGCGGGGCGCTGACTCGCCACATGTGCGAGGGACGGGAAGGTGTCATCGTAGAAGCGGTCGATCCTGTCTGCCAACGCCTGACGTTCCATGCCCAACTGCGGAAAAAAGACCGCATCGAATACCTCGGATAGGCTGCGGGACGGATCCTCGTTCAACATCATGGCTTTGGTCCCTGCCATCAATGCCGGCAGCATCACTTCAGGTGCGACCCGGTCTGCCAGTGAGGCAGCCAGCGCGCCAAAATACGCCGGGGCAAAGGCTTGCATATTGGTATCGAGCAGGGTATCGTCGAGGTCAAGCAGCAACGTAACCGTATCCATCATCAGCCTCGGATCTCATTATACGTGTTGTGCTAAGGGAGTATTGGAGCCGCACTACT
>JBFYSG010000215.1:0-5195 GCA_041301835.1 Chloroflexota bacterium
TTCCGGCGAACAGGCGCGGCGGCTTGACATCCAGCGTCCAGCACTGCGCCGCCCCGGCTTTGATCGCCTCGACCACTTTGACCGGGTCCACCCCGGCTTTCTGCGAAAAGATGAGCAGTTCAGCCATCGCCACCATCTGTGCCGCCACCATGATCTGGTTGGCGGCTTTTGCAACCTGCCCGGCACCTGCCTCGCCGACGTGGGTCACCCGCTTGCCCATTGCCAGCAGGATCGGCATCACGCGCTCAAGCGCCTCGGCGGGACCGCCGACCATGATCGTCAGGGTGGCATCGCGGGCGCCGATGTCTCCACCGGAGACCGGCGCATCCAGGCTCAGGATGCCCTTCTCCGCCAGCAGGTGGCTGAACCGGCGCGCCGCCGCCGGGTGGATGGTGGAATTGTCGATCCAGATGGAGCCCGGGCGGGCGGCGCCCAGGATGCCCTGCGCCCCGCAGACCACCTGTTCCACGTCGGGGGTGTCGGGCAGGTTGGTGAAGATCACCTCGCTGCGCGCCGCCACTTCAGCCGGTGAGCCTGCCGCCGAGGCGCCCTCGGCGCACAGTTCATCCACTGCCGGGCGCGAACGGTTGTGCACCACCAGCGGGAAGCCTGCCTTGAGCAGGTTGCGGGCAATGGCTTTACCCATCAAGCCAAGCCCGATGTAGCCAACGGTTGTCATGTGTGCTCCTTCACAGGGATCGGATGACTGCCTTGCTAGGGGATGGGCGAGGGTTCGAGCGTGGGGGTGGGCGTCTCGCTGGGTGTTGGGGTCTCGGTCGGCGGGACGCTCGTGGGGGTCTCGGTGCTTGTGGGGCTGGCTGTGAAGGTCGCGGTCGGCGTGGGGGTCGGCGGCTGCAGAGTCAGGTGGATGGACCTCTCGGCGTATCCGCCGCGATTCCCTTCCATGCGGATCTGCAGGATGATCTCGCCTGCCGGAAGCGTGCTGATATCCCAGATGAATGAACTCTGCTCCAGGTTGGGATCAAGGGTCTTCCAACCGGAGTTATCCTGGTATTCCAGGCTGACGCGTTTGACCCCGTCATCCGCCTCTGCCACGAAGCGGATCTCGACCAGCGCCTGGTACAGCACGGCGCCATCGAAGGGACTGGTGAATTCCAGGCGGGGCTGCGGGTCGCCGCTCTCACACTTGCGCTCGGGGATGAAGAGGAAGTCCTCATCGAAACCGATCTCGCGCGCCCACGCCTGCCCGTCATCGTCGGTCTTGATCCAGGTGCGGGCAAAGTCTTCGGTCACGTTGAGCACCAGTTCAGTACGGGTGAACTCGGAGCATTCCGGCGAGGCTTGCAGCCCGGTCCAGGTGTCGATCAGCAGTTCCTGCCACAGGTCATGCTCGGGGGTCAGCGCCGGCTGGTCCACGAAGAAGTATTCCTCGCGCCGTTCCGGGCACCAACGCGAAGGCTGCGTGCCCGAGAGGGTGCAGATGGTCTGTTCGAGGATGCCTTCCGGGCGGACGAAGGGGCTGGGATTGTTGTCCGTCAGGTACGGTACGGCAAAGGTCATGAACTGCGCCCATACGGGTCCGGCGCCGGTGACGCCGGTGGTATTGCCCATGGGGGTGTAGTCGGGGTTCCCCACCCATACGCCCACCGCCAGGTCGGGGGTGAAGCCGAGCGTCCAGTTGTCACGGGCGTCATTGGATGTGCCGGTCTTGACCGCGGCGGTGAAAGGCAGGTTGAGGATGGAGTTGATGCCGAAGGTCGGCGCGCGCGCGGCGCGGTCCGAAAGGATGGAGGTCACCAGGAAGGTATGCTGTTCTTTCACCACCTGTTCCCCCGCCGGCGGCTGGTATTCGAAGACCAGCGTGCCTTCGAAATCCACGATCTTCAGGATGGAGACCGGGGGCATGCGCACGCCGCGATTGGCGATCACGGCATAGGCGCCGGTCAGTTCCAGCAGGCTTACCTCGCCGCCGCCCAGCGTTAGCGCCAGCCCGTATTCCTCGCTGGTCAGGCTGGTGATGCCCATGCGCTCCGCCATGCCGATCAAACCGTCGTTTTGGGGCGTATCCGGGTCGTCATACACGCCAACGAACTGCAGGGTCTTCACCGCCGGCACGTTGAGCGAGTTCGACAGCGCGGTGCGCACGGTGACGGGTCCCCAGAAGGTGTGGCTGAAATTGGTGGGGATGTAGGGCGGGCGCGTGTCGCTTTCCAGCCCGGAGGGCGGGAACTGTGATGGGACGTCCCAGATGAGCGTCCCGACTGTCCAGCCTTTCTCGAAGGCTGCCAGGTAGGTCAGCGGCTTGATCGAGGAGCCGGGCTGGCGTGTGGGGCTGACCGCCATGTTGATCTGCCCGGAGTTCAATTCATTGTCGTAATCCGGCGAACCGACCATGGCGAGGATCTCGCCGGTGGAGGGTTGGATCGCCACCAGGGCTGCGCCGGTAACGTGCAGGTCGGCGATGGCAGCCACCTGGTCGGTGACCATCTGCTGGGCTGCTTCCTGCAGCGTTGGGTCGAGGGTGGTGTACACGGTGAAACCGGAGCGGTAGATGGTCTGCGGATCGTATAAACTTTCCAACTGCATGCGGATGTACTGCACCCAGTGGGGGAAGCGCATGTCCACCACCGGCGCGACGAACGTGCGTCCCTGGATCTCCAGCAGGGAGGCGGCGGCGGCAGTGCCATCCACGCACACCGGGGCGGTGCTGTTGCTCACCTGGATGCAGCCGCGTTCCTCGCTGAGGGCGAGCAGCGCCAGGACCACATCCTGGAAGCGCACCAGGGTCACATCGCGGGCGGTGTAGATGTCGTAGACCGAGGGAGCCTGCGGTAGTCCCGCCAGGAAGGCGGCTTCGCCCAGGGTCAACTGACCGGCGCTCTTGCTGAAGTAGGTCTCTGCGGCGGCTTCGATGCCGTAGGCGAGGTTGCCGTAATAGATCTCGTTCAGGTACAGTTCCAGGATCTCATCCTTGGTGTAGCGCCGCTCAACCTCCGCCGCCAGGATGGCTTCGCGCACTTTGCGGATGTAGGTGCGCTCCAGGCGCTCCTCCGGGGACAAGAGCAGGGCACGCGCCAACTGCTGGGTGATGGTCGAGGCGCCCGATACCGTCTCGCCGGTCTGCAGGTTCTGCCAGAAGGCGCGCAGGATGGCGAACGGGTCATAGCCGCGGTGGGTGTAGAAATCCTTGTCCTCGATGGCGATGGTTGCCGCCAGCACGTTGGGCGACATGCTCGCCAGCTGTACATAGGTGCGCTTGCCGGTGCCCGGGTCGTTGATCTCGTACAGCAGGTTCCCATCCCGGTCGAGGATGCGGGTGGTCTCGAACTGGGCGGCGCGGGTGCGCAGGTCGTCCACCGTGGGCAGTTCGCGGGCGATGTCGTAATACATGTACAGCGCCAGCGCCACCGCCAGGACCGCCAGCGCCACCAGCACGAACAGGCTTATGACGGCGGCGCGCAGAAAACAGCCCAGCGCACGCCTGCCGTCTGCCTTGCGGCGGCTTTTCTTGGAGGGAACACGCTGGGTGGTGGCGGATGGACGGCGCACGGTGACGGGCTGGGAATGGTTGAAGGCAGCCGGTGTGACACGCGTGGCGCCCATGTCCAACTCCTCCACCCGTTTCGGAAGGGGCATTCCGTCGGCATCGATCGCCGGCAGGCGGATGCCGCGCGCGGGAGTCTCACCCTCGGTAGGCGTTTCTGCCTGGGTGTCGGCTTCGGATTTCAAGATACGGTTGAATTTATCCGTCGGGTTTTCAGGGGTGGACATGCATCCTCGGTTTTGTTCCTGCGGTGCGGTTCAACCCGCGCAGGGAACGTTTATAATTCTAGCACAAAACACGCGGGCATTATCCAGACGTAATTGGATGGGGATTGGTTTCCCCGGTCGGTTCCTGATACAATCAGGCTTGCCATGCATGAACTCTCGGTCACCGAAAGCATCCTCGAGATCGTCCTGCGTCACGCGCAGGAGTCCAAAGCCAGGCGCGTGGTGAATCTCCACCTGGTCATCGGGCAGTTGTCTTCCATCGTCGATGATTCCGTGCAGTTCTACTGGGATATTATCAGCAAGGATACGCTTGCCGAGGGGGCGATATTACAGTTCCAACGCATCCCGGCGCGCATGGCATGCCAGGAGTGCGGCGAGGAGTATTCACCGCAGGGTGATCTCGCCTGCCCCGCCTGTCACAGCACCCGGGTGCGTGTAGTCGCCGGGAACGAATTCCGCCTCGATTCCATCGACGTCGATTAGCCGCCAACAAGCCAGGTTCAAGGCTCCAGCCCCAGGCGTTCAGCTGCCTGGCGGCACAGGCTGGCACCGCCCGCCTGCAGCCACTCCCCCAGGCGCAGGCTGGTTTCCAGCCCGGTGGAGGCCTCAGCGTAGATGCCCGAGCCCCAGTAGGCGTAACGCTGCGTTTCTGCCGACCATTCTGATTCCAGCCAGCCGATGACACCGATACCGCCGTTGTAACCGGCAAACGCCAGGCGGGCATCTCCGCCGGAGGTGGCGAGCGAACGCTCCAGGTATTGACTGCCGCGCAAGGCATTCGTATCCGGGTCGAACGGGTCCTCTTCAGGGGTAAAGTGGTAGGGCATGACCTGGAACAGACCCATCGCGCCGGAACGGGAGAGCGCCAGCGGGTCGCCGCAGGATTCGATCTGCATCACGGTGGCGAGCATGTTCGGGTCCAGCCCTGCCTCTGCCGCCCAGCGCAGGATATCCGAATCCCAGGCATCCACCTCGGGTGTGAAGACAGGCGCCAGTCCGGGCGGGGCGGGGGATCTCTCGCTGCTGGTTCCCGGCAGGTAGAGCGCTTGCGCCAGCACGGGCATTCCCGATCCTCCCGCCAGCAGGAGTGCCATGAGCGCGCCGACGACCAGCACCGCCAGCGGCGTGAGCAGGAATATGGACAGGCAGCCGTCTCCCGGAGAGACGGCTGCTTGGGAAGGAGGAGAGAAACGTTGGTGAGGCATCCGTGAGGTCAGCGATCAAGACAGGGGTGGATCGACATACTCTGCTTCACGCGTTGCCTTGGCTTTCATGGATACGCTGTGGTAGGTTGGTTCCGGGCGGATGATCCTGCCGCTGGGGCGGAAGGCATTGGAGGATGCCGGGCGCGGGCGGTTGATGAGCGAGCTGGCAGGTTTGAGCACCGGTCGGTTGTTGGAGGGTTTGTAGGTGTGCATCTCACCCTGGCTGAAGAGCCGCTCACCAGCCACAGAGAAGGTACC
>JBFYSG010000216.1:0-17670 GCA_041301835.1 Chloroflexota bacterium
GGCTGGCTTCGTGCTCAAGGCAGGCGATACGCCCATCGTGCCGGTCATGCTCTTCAATGCCAAGCTGGCGCAGGATTTCTCCCGCGACCTGTACGCCGAAGGCATCTATGCCATCGGATTCTTCTTCCCGGTTGTCGCCAAGGGACAGGCGCGCATCCGCACCCAGCTCTCCGCCGGGCACGAGAAAGCGCATCTCGACAAGGCGCTGGCGGCGTTCATCAAGGTGGGGAAGAAGTACAACATCCTGGGCAAGACCGCCGAAGAGATCATCGAAATGTACGGTCTGTAGGCGGGCTTTCCCGCGCCAGGTTCTTGCGGGCATCTCCGGCTTGACCGGGGATGCCCTTTCCGGCAGGCGACTGCCGTCGAGGTGGATCATGACGTCACATCTGGATTGGTTGCAGGACGAGTTGCAGGCGCTCGGCGATGCGGGTCTTTTCACTCAGATCCGTACCATCAGTTCGCCCCAGGGCGCCTGGCTTCAGATCGAGGGGCGCCGGGTGCTGAATTTCTGCTCGAACAATTACCTCGGCTTGGCGAACCATCCCCGCATGCTCGAAGCCGCCCACAAAGCCATCGATGCCTACGGCGTCGGTCCGGGCGCGGTGCGCATCATCTCCGGCACCAACGACCTGCATATCGCCCTCGAGAAGCGCATCGCCCGCTTTAAACAGGTGGAGGCGGCGCTTTCGCTCCAATCCGGCTTCCAGGCGAACACCGCCACCATCCCCGCGCTGGTCGGCAAGGAGGATGTCATCTTCTCCGACCGCCTCAACCATGCCAGCATCATCGATGGCTGCCGGCTTTCCGGCGCCAGGATCGTGGCGTACGAGCACTGTGATCCCGCCTCGCTGGAGGAGGTCATCACGGAAAACCTCCCCCGCCACCGCCGGGGCATGATCGTGACCGACGGCGTCTTCAGCATGGACGGCGACGTGGCGCCGCTCGACCGCATCTACGAGGTGGCGAAGACCCATGACCTGCTGTTAATGGTGGATGATGCCCACGGCGAAGGCGTTCTGGGCAGGGGCGGGCGCGGCATCGTGGATCACTTCGGTCTGCACGGCAAGGTGGATGTGGAGATCGGCACCTTTTCAAAGGCTTTCGGCGTGGTCGGGGGCATGGTGGCAGGCAGGGCGACCATCATCGAGTGGCTGCGCCAGCGCGGGCGCCCGTTCCTGTTCTCCTCCGCGGTCACCCCGGCGGATGCCGCCGCCTGCATCGCCGCCATCGACCTGCTGGAAGGTTCCACCGAACTGGTGGAACGCCTGTGGGCGAACGCCGATTATTTCAAGGGTCACATGAAGGAACTCGGTTTCGATACCGGCGTCAGCACCACGCCCATCACCCCGGTCATGCTGGGTGAAGCCCCGCTGGCGCAGCAGTTCAGCCGCGACCTGTTCGATGCGGGCGTGTTTGCCATGGCGACCGGCTTCCCCATCGTTCCGCTGGGCAAGGCGCGCATCCGCGCCATGATCTCAGCCGCGCACGAGCCGGCAGACCTGGACCGCGCGCTGGAGGCTTTCCAAAAGGTGGGCAAAAAACTGGGCGTGATCTGATCGTCCGGATAAAGGGATCGCACGAAGTGCGGGCGGGCGACCCCCCGCGCGCCCCTTACTCCCCTACGATCTGCACGACCAGCTCGCGCTGGCGCAGGCGGTTGTCGAAATCCACGTAGACGATCTGCTGCCAGGTGCCCAGGGTTAGTTTCTTATCCACAAAGGGGATGGTCAGCGAGGCGCCCATCAGGGCGGCGCGCATGTGCGAGAATCCATTCCCGTCGCCCCAGGTGTCGTTGTGAAGGTACTCGCCCCCGGAAGGCACCAGATGCTCGTACAACTGCTTCAGGTCCGACACTGCCCCGGGTTCGAACTCGACCGTGGTCAGCCCGCTGGTGGACGATGGGCAGAAGATGGTGACGATGCCGGCGTGCAATCCGCTGTCCTCCAGCAGGCTCGCCACCCGGGCGGTGATGTCCACGATGTCGGTGTGCCCGCGCGTGCTCAGGGTGAGATTTCCGGTTATCACGCTCATACCTTGCCTCCTGTCCAGACGACCTGGCGTACCTGGTTGCAGCGCCCGCAGTCCTGTGCCTGGCAGAGCAGGGCAAGCGGGTCCTTCTTTAATGTAGCGATCACCGTGCGGAACAGCATCTTCATCGGCACGGCTTGCACCTGGCAGGCATCGATCCTGCCCCGGCGGGTGTAATGCTCCAGTTCGGGCGCCAGCGCCTCGAACCCGGCGGAACATCCGGGGAAGTTGGGACAGGCGAGGATGCCCTTGCTGGTCAACGCCCAGCGGGTGAAGGTCATGCGCCCGGCGAGTCTTTCGGCAGCATGGATGCTGGTGTTGACCGTGTGGTTTACGCCCAGTAGGAGCACGATGCCGCCCGCCTTTTCCATCTCTATTAACGGTGCAAATGGTTCGTCAAGGGTCTGGGTGGCGAGCAAATGCTCGGCGTTGAGCCCGGTGAACGAGAGGATGGGATGCATGGAGCGCCGGGCATTCGGCAGGCGGCGCAGCGCTTCGGGGATGGCGCCAATCAGGGCATCCACCGGCATCCTGCGGCTGAAGAACTCAGCCATGCGGTTCTGGTCCTTCTCCGCGCCGTAGGTGATGCCGTTGTTGGGCGGACCAAGCGGCGGCGTGATCATGGTCTTGTAGGTGAACGCCGGCGCGAGCAGCACCGGGAAGACCGTCGCCAGGGCATGCGCGACCGTTTCGGCGCCGCCTTCGACTTCTCCGAAGGCAGAGAGGGCTGCGTGCACCACCACCGGGGCATCCCCAAGTTCCAGGTCGCGCAATCCCAGCAGGATGTCGCGCAGCCGCAGGCTCACGGATCGCATGCCTCCAGGCATGCCTGCACCGAATCGACCAGCAGGACGCGCACCCCGAAGGGGGCAAATTCCACCTGTGCGCTTTGCACCAGCGCCTGCAGCGCGGCTTTGCTGGCAAAATATGCGCCTCGTTTTTCAAGTCCCTTTGGGCGCGCCCCGAAGTGGATGATCGTCCCGCTGCCCTTGTCCTTCATGATGCGCCCGAGCGACTGGGTCAGCAGGAAGGCTCCGTTCAGGTTGACATCCAGGGTGCGCAGGAAATCCCACTCGTCCATTTCGAGCAGGGTCTTCTGCGGTTCCACCTCGGCGCAGTTGACCAGGATGTCGATCCCCCCGAAGGCGTCCAGCACCTCGTTCAGCAATCCCTGGACGGGCATCTTCCTGGCGATATCAGCAACGCAGACTTTGACCCTGCCGCCTGCCCGGGTGATCGTCTCCACGGTCGCATCCAGGTTGACGGGGGAGATATCGTTCAACGCCAGCGCCGCGCCGCGCCCGGCAAGCGCCTCTGCCACGGCGCGCCCGGTGCCCTTGCCCGCCCCGGTGACCAGCGCCACCTTGCCGTGCAGGTCAGCCATCCGTGCCCGCCTCCCTGCAGGTCACCGGCTCGTCCGGGGCGGTATTGGCATCCAACGGGATGCCGAAATAGGGTGAGGGGTCGAGTGTATTGCGGATCTCGAGTTCATTCATGAAATGCCCGTCCTCATCAGATAACACGATGGAAAAATGCAGGTGCACGCCGGAGGGGTTGCCGGCATCGCCGGTGTAGTTGCCCTGGTAGCCCAGGAAAGTTCCGGCATCGATGTAGGCTTCGCTGGTGCCGGGCGGGAAATCCTCGGAGATGAACGAATTGCCGTATGGGTCTGCCATGTGGGTGTAATACAACCATATCTGGCGCCCGGGCTCGAGCGGGTCGGAGGGCACGCGCACGATGACTGCCGAGACCCACTCCGGCAGGCGGCTGAGGTAACCGGGATAGGCTGACACGACCGGGGTGATGCCGACCTCCGTCCCGCCGAAGATATCCAGCCCGCTGTGGCGGTGACCGGGACGGAAGGAATCATCCCACAGGTAGCCGATGTACCCGTCCGTGGGCATGACGAAGGGTGTGCCGGGCTGGCAGGCGATACCGGCATGCACCGCCCATTCGGGGTGTTCTTCCGGGTGGCGGATCCAATCCAGCACCCAGGCGCTGCGCCCGCTGGTGGGGATGACCTTCCAGCAGGCGTACATACCCAGCCCCATCACCGCCCCGGCAAGGATGATCCAGGTCAACGTGCGTTTGCTCATGGGAAAATTATAACTGCTTCCGGGGTCGTGGTGCATCCCGGTTGCATCTTTTCTCTGCGGGGAGTCGCTTTTATGGAATGACGACACCCTGTCCATGACAAAATGGTGTCATACGACGTATTGAATCCTGGAAAAAACCTGCTATACTAATTAAACCTTACAAGAATGTTAGGTCGTGTGAATCCTGCATTCAGGAGGTGCCCCCCGAAATTTTCCCCTATGCATGCCAGTCAGAATGTTCACCCATTTAAAATCCAGTTTATCTGTCAGAGGAGAAACAATGAAGACAAAAATCCTGAGTGTTTTTGTCATTTTGGCAACCCTGCTCTCGTTGACCACACTTGCGCAAGCCAAAAATGAATCCCAGCCGCTGGGCTCCACGCCATTCTTCGTGCCGGATATGACCGAAGCGGTCTTTGGCGAGGACCTGGTTGTCCCCGAAGGTGTGGAGGCGCTGGCTGCCATGCCAGAGAGGATCCCCTTCTGGGTTGACCTGGTGGATGGGGAACTGGTTCCCAATGACGGCGCCGGTGTGTATGTGGCGGTGCTCGATACCGGGCTTGTCTCGCAGTGGCCCTTCTTCTTCTCCCAGGCAAGCATCGCCTGGGAACTGGGCAAGGGCTTCACGCATGACCTCTACTGGGATGATGTGGTCGGCGATGTCATGATCGGTCCCCTGCGCGATGACCGCGGCTTCATCACCGGTCTGGCGAGCGGTCACGGCACGCATGTGACCAGCACGATCGTCGGCTATAACGTCAACAACCTCTACTGGGTCAAGGGTGTTGCCCCCCGGGCGACCATCATCCCGGTGCTGGTGCTGGATGCCTGGGAAGTCGCCACGCCCTACGGTCCGGTGCGCTTATCGGGTGGAACGGATGAGATGATCTCGGCGGGCATCCATTACGTGGCTGACCTCTCCGAAACGCTGGATGGTCCGGTCGTGATCAACATGAGCTTGGGTGGACCCGACCGCTCGGCAATGATCGAAGAAGCGGTTGATTACGCCATCAGCAAAGGCGTGCTGGTCGTCGCCTCGGCGGGCAATGAAGGCACAGACGGCATGGGTTACCCCGGTGGTCTGCCTCAGGTCATCTCCACCGGCGCAGGCGGTTGGGCGGATATGTTCAACATGGGCTGGCAGGCGGATGTGCCCGAGAAACTGAACTCCAAGGACAGCCTGGGTAACAACTGGCAGATCTACCTGGAGGATTTCAGCTCGCGGCCGAACAAGGACCTCGGACAGAAGAAACCCGACCTGGATCTCTCTGCGCCCGGCGCCTGGATCGTGGGACCTTACCGACCTGCCTTCTCGACCAGTTTGAGTTATTACTATGTCAGCGGCACCAGCATGGCGGCGCCGCATGTCACGGCGATCGCCGCACTCGTGCTGCAGTCGTACCCGGACCTGACCCAGGCACAGATGGAGAAGATCCTGGTCAATGCGGCGCACGGTCTCCCGTTCGCTGCCGATGACGCCATCGTTGCCTATCCCTTCGAGGAACCGTACTATTACACCGCCATCTGGAACGGCGGTGATTACGGCGCAGGTTTCCTGCAAGCCGATGCCGCCCTGGTGGCAGCTGCCAAGGGAAGATAGGTCGTCATTCCGGTCTGCGTTCCTGACAGGCTGGCGGGACTCTACCCGCCAGCCTGTTCTTTTTCCTCTAATACTTTGCATAGAATCCTCTATACAGGCTCTTACGCGCCTCTTTCAGAAAATTTACGCTGCCGGGATATCCTTGCATACATCGAACAACCTTTATTGGAAAAAGGAGAATCCCATGACTTACTATGTTACCCCCTACCCGCAGCGATTGGCACGCCGCTGGGCGCGCATGAACACCTGTGAACAACCGGTGGAAAATTCGCAGCGCTACTCGCTTTCGGTTGACCTTCACGAGAAGGATGAAACCTACGTGATCAACGCCTTAGTGCCGGGTCTCAAAGCCGCCGATCTGAACATCCAGATCCTGGAGGATGTCGTCACGATCGAAGGCGAGTTCAAAGGCGATGAGCAGGAATACCTGATGCGCGAACTGCCGCATGGTCCCTTCCGCCGCAGCCTGCAACTGCCGGTTGCCCTGGATGCCGAGAAAGCCCAGGCGAAGATCACTGATGGCGTCCTGACGCTGAGCCTGCCCAAGGCTGAATCAGCCCGCCCGCGGACCGTGAAGATCAACGTCAAGTAAGCGGCACGAACGATCCGAATCCACCCCAGAGACGCCTCTCCAGAGGCGTCTCTGGCTATTAAAATTCAGGTACAATACCGGCATTCCTTTCCGGGAGTCTCGAGTGACCAGAAAAACGATCGGGTTAATCCTTGTCCTGCTCCTGCTGACCGCCTGCGGGAATGACGCCACGCAAACCCCGGGGCTTGCTTCATCGACACCCGCCCCGCAAATTTCGCCCACCGCTGCTGCGCCACTGGTCATCCTGGTGTTCCCGGCGGACATCTCGCCGCGCACCTCGGAGGCGTACCAGACCCTGGTCTACGACCTGGCGCAGGAGAACGGGATGCGATTCCAGGTGCGCAACTCACTTTCGCCGGATGAACTGCAGGCGGAACTTCCGGAATTGAAGGTCGTTATCAGCCTGCCGCCAGACCCGGGGTTGGTTGCCCTGTCTGCCGCTGCCCCGGGAGTCCAATTCCTGGCGGTGGGCATCCCGGGCATCAGCGCGGCGAGCAACCTCTCGACCATCGGCGGTGCCGACCAGGCGGTGGACAAGCAGGCATTCCTGGCAGGCTACATCAGCGCCATGCTGGCATCGGAATGGCGCGTGGGTCTGCTGACCGAGCGGGAAACACCCGGTGGCGACGCCACCTGGACCGCCTTCGAGAACGGCTACCATTACTTCTGTGGTTACTGCCGCAACCCTTATTTCGCCCAGCCTTACCCGAGTTATCCGATCGTCTACCGCATTCCCACGGATACGCCGGAAAATGAATACACCGGCTGGGCGGCGGGCTTGCTGGACAATTACGTCAAGGCGGCATACATCTACAGCGAGGTGGCGACCGCCGAGGTGATCGCCTACCTGGCGGAATACGGCGTCCTGCTCATCGGGCAGGACACACCGGATGAAGAAGTGCGCGATTACTGGATCGCCAGCATCCAGCCGGATGTGCTGCCGGCGGTGCAAGCCATCTTCCCGGACCTGGTTGCCGGCATCGGCGGGCAGACCGTTTCGACCCCGCTCATCTTGACAGATGTGAATGAAGACCTGCTGACCGAGGGGAAACTACGGGATGCACAGGCTGTGTTGGACGGTCTGCTGAACGGAACCATCGGCACGGGTGTCACACCCTGAAAGGGCTGGTCTGCACCATGCGTCGCAAGCACAGTCCGATCTACTATCGCAACACCCTGTTCGTGTGGGGATTCGCGCTCTTCGCCCTGCTGGCGGCGACCTGCAGTCCCAATACCGTGGGTACCGTCCTGTGGTTGGTGCCGATCATCTACTTCAACTACATCCTCTGGCGGATGTACCTCGGCACGCACCCGATGCGTTTCAAGCAGCCCCCGCTGACACCGGCGGATGCGACCCTCTCGTATGAAGACCTGACCCTGGTGACTGCCGATGGCTTGACTCTCACCGCCTGGTATGTGCCCGGCACGAACCGGGCGGCGGTGATCCTGGTGCATGGATTGGGCGGAAGCAAGGTGCTGATGCTCAACCACGCCCGTGCCCTGGCATTCGACGGCTATGGCGTGCTGATGCTCGACCTGCGCGCCCACGGCGGCAGCGGAGGCGATACCATCACCGGCATCCACGAAGCCAACGATGTGCAGGCAGGCGTGGACTACCTGCTCGGGCGTGCGGATGTGGACGCGCAGCGCATCGGCGCGGTGGGTGTCTCGCTGGGCGCGCTGGCGGTGCTGCGGGCGGCGCGGCGGTCTGATCAGCTGCACGGGTTGGTGCTGGAAGGTCTGGGACCCACCTGCCTGGCTGACCACGAAGGCGCGCCATTGACACTCCAGCGCCGGATCAACCGTCCGATCAACCGCATGGCGTACGCCCTGGGGGATTGGATGAGCGGGGAGCGGATCAGCGAGGGGGTCATCGAAGCCCTGCCTCACATCTGGCCCCGCCCCGTGCTGCTCATTTCTGCCGGCAGGCGCGGCGAACTCCATTTCAACCGCCTTTTTTTCGAGGCCGCGCGTGAGCCCAAGGATCTGTGGGAAAATCCGCGTGCTACACATGCCTCGGTCTTCCTGTATGAGCCCCAGGAATACCGCCAACGCCTGCGCGATTTCTTTCGCGCTGCCCTGCTGGCAACGTGAGCGCCGCTCCCCACGGCTGAAGGCCAGGCGGGGGCAGGCTCGATTCATGCTGGCTTAATCTCCCATGGATATAGTTGGAGCACTCATGACGACGCACACATACACAAACCGCCGCTACCTGGATGCCCTGGAATCCAGGGTGCTTGTCTTCGACGGTGCCATGGGCACCAGCCTGCAGAAGGAAGACCTTTCCGCGGCGGATTTCGGCGGCGAACGCCACCTGGGATGCAATGACTACCTGGTGATCTCCCATCCGGCAGTGGTGGAGAAGGTCCATCGCTCATTCCTGGATGTCGGTGTGGATGTGATCGAGACGGATACCTTCCGCGCCAACCGCCTGACCCTGGCGGAATACGACCTGGCAGAGCGGACCGTGGAGATCAACCAGGCGGCGGCGGTGCTGGCGAGGCGCCTGGCAGACGAGTACACGATCCGCAGCGGAAAGACGCGCTTTGTGGCAGGCTCGATCGGTCCCAGTGGGAAACTGCCCTCCGCCAATGACCCGGACCTGTCGGACATTTCCTATGACCAGCTGGCTGATGTGTTCCGCGAGCAAGCCTCGGGGCTGATCGCCGGGGGTGTGGACCTGATCCTGCTGGAGACCGAGCAGGATATCCTGGAAGTAAAAGCCGCCCTGGACGGCATCCGGCAGGCATTCGAGCAGAGCGGCACGCGCCTGCCGGTCCAGGCGCAGGTCACGCTGGATACCACCGGGCGGATGCTGCTGGGGACGGATATCCATGCGGTGATCGCCATCCTGGAAGACCTTCCCATCGATGTGCTCGGTCTGAATTGCTCCACCGGACCGGAGCACATGCGCGAGCCGATCCGCATCCTGGGGGAGAGCACGCGCCTGCCGGTGTCTTGCATCCCGAATGCCGGTCTGCCCCTGAACGTGGATGGTCAGGCGGTCTACCCGCTTGAGCCGGAACCCTTTGCCGCCGCGCTGCTGGAATTCGTCCAGGCGAACCACATCTCGGTGGTGGGGGGCTGCTGCGGCACCACACCGGCACACCTGGGACTGCTGGTTGAAAAGATCTCCGGGCTGGCGCCTTCGGAGCGTCCCCAGCCCCGCACGCCGCGCCTGGCATCCGGCATCAAGGCGGTGAACATGGTGCAGGAGCCGGCGCCGTTCCTGATCGGTGAACGCTGCAATGCCCAGGGCAGCCGCGCCTTCAAACGCCTGGTGCTGGCAGAGGACTGGGAGTCGGTGCTCACGGTTGCCCGCGAGCAGGTGGACAACGGGGCGCACGGTTTGGATATCTCGGTGGCGGTCACCGAGCGCGGCGATGAACCCTACCTGATGCACCAGGTGGTGCGCAAACTGGTCACGGCGGGCATCGATGTGCCGCTGGTGATCGACACCACCGAGATCGAGGTGCTTGAGACGGCGCTTAAAACCGCACCGGGGCGCTGCCTGATCAACTCCACTCACCTGGAGGCGGGACGGGCGAAGGCGGATGCAGTTTTCGACCTGGCGCGCCGCCATAACGCGGCAGTCATCGTGCTGACGATCGACGAGGCGGGCATGGCGAAGACGCGCGCCCGCAAACTGGAGGTGGCGCGCCGCATCCATGACATGGCGGTGGGTGAGCACGGTCTGCGCCCGGAGGCGCTGGTCTTCGACGCCCTGACCTTCACGCTTGCCACCGGGGAAGAAGAACTTGCCGCCTCCGCCATCGAGACCATCGAGGGCATCCGCCTGATCAAGCAAGCCCTGCCGGGCGTGCTGACCTCGTTGGGCGTATCCAATCTATCCTTTGGCTTGTCTCCCCAGGCGCGCCCGGTGCTGAACTCGGTCATGCTGTATCACTGTGTCAAAGCCGGGCTGGATATGGCGATCGTCAATCCGGCGCAGGTCAAACCCTACGCCGAGATATCCGCTGCGGAACGGGAACTGGCGGAAGACCTGATGTTCAACCGCCGTCCGGATGCCCTCCAGCGCTATATCGAGTACTACACCGAACATGCCGGCAGTCCAACCGCCAGCGAGTCGGCAGACCCGACGGCAGGCATGACTGCCGCCCAGCGCCTGCATTGGCGCATCCTGGCGCGCCACAAGGAGGACCTGGAGCGCGACGTGGACGAGGCGCTTTCCGGGCGCATGGCAGAAGACGGGCTCAGCCGCCACCAGGCCGCGGTGGAACTGCTTAACTCCGTCCTGCTGCCGGCGATGAAGGAGGTGGGCGACAAGTTCGGGGCGGGCGAGTTGATCCTGCCCTTCGTGCTGCAATCGGCAGAGGTGATGAAAAAGGCGGTCACCCACCTGGAAACCTACCTGGACAAGCAGGTGGGCATCAGCAAAGGCAAGGTGGTGCTGGCAACGGTCTACGGCGATGTCCATGATATCGGCAAGAACCTGGTCAAGACCATCCTCGCCAACAACGGCTACGAGGTGATCGACCTGGGCAAGCAGGTGCCTGCCGAGACGATCATCACCCGGGCGGTCGAATCAGGCGCTGCGGCGATCGGGCTGTCCGCATTGCTGGTCAGCACCTCCCGGCAGATGCCGCTGATCGTCAATGAACTCCAGCGCCGCGGGCTTGCCATCCCGGTGCTGATCGGGGGTGCGGCCATCAACCGCCGCTTTGGGCGCCGGATCCTGTACACCGATTCAGGCGCGCCGTACGATGCGGGCGTGTTCTACTGCAAGGACGCCTTCGAAGGCCTGGAGACGATGGAAGCGTTGATCGTGCCGGAAAAGCGCGCCAGCCTGAACCTGCGCATCCGGCAGGAGGCAGAGATGGAAGCGGGGCGCCTGCCCGGAGCGGTAGAAGCGGCACCGGGCGGTCGTTCCGGGATCGTCCCTGCGCCCATCCCCCTGCCGGAACGGTTGGGACAACGCCTGGTGGAGCAGATGCCTCTGGACCTGGTTTTCGAGCATCTTAATACCAACGAACTGTACCGCCTTTCGTGGGGCGCCAAGAATGCGCACGGCGCGGCGTGGGAGGAACTCAAAGCGCAATTCGATCTGCGCTTGCAGGAGATGAGAGCGGCGGCGCTGCGTGAGGGCTGGTTGAAACCCCAGGGCGTCTACGGGATCTTCCCGTGCCAGGCGGATGGGGATGACCTGCTGGTCTTTGACCCTGCGGTCGCGCCAGGCTCGTCTGCCACGCCCATGGCGCGTTTCAGTTTCCCCCGCCAGGGCGGTGCCGAGCGCCTGGCGCTGTCGGATTATTTCGCTCCGCTCGGTTCGCCGCAGATGGACGTGGTTGCCTTCCAGGTGGTTACGGTGGGGCAGGAAGCCACCCGCCGGTTCGACGCCCTGCAGGCGGAACACAACTACACCGAAGGCTATTTCCTGCATGGGCTGGCAGTCCAGACCGCCGAAGCCGCCGCCGATTACCTGCACGACCACATCCGCCGGGAACTGGGCTTGACTCCAGGGCAGGGCAAGCGCTACTCATGGGGTTACCCCGCCATCCCGGAGCTGGAGGATCACCGCAAGGTGTTCGACCTGCTCCCGGCGGTGGAGCAGGTGCTGGGCATGCAGTTAAGCCCGGCATACCAACTTATCCCGGAACAATCGACGGCAGCGATCATCCTGCATCATGCGCAGGCGAGATATTTCACGGTCGGAGGCTCGCGCCTCGACCAGTTGACGAAGTGAGCCATGTCCAATATCCCCTTCCTTGCGCGCCTGCGCCTGTCTCCCCCCTTGCTTGCTGATGGAGCGATGGGGACCCTGCTGCACACCGAGGGGGCGGCATTCAACCAGTGCTTCGACCTGCTCAACCTCACAGAGCCTGCCCGCGTGACGGAGGTGCACCGCCAGTACCTGGCTGCCGGGGCGCAGGTCATCCTGACCAACACCTTCGGGGCGAACCGCTACAAACTGCGCCTGCATGGGCTGGAGAACAGGCTTGTTGAGATCAACCAGGCTGCCGTGGGGCTGGCGCGTGCCGCCGCGGCGGAGCAGGATGCCCAGGTCTACATCGCCGGCGATGTCGGTCCGCTGGGCGTACGCATCATGCCGTATGGACGCGTCCAGCCCCAGGAGGCACGCGCCGCCTTCAGTGAGCAGATCGGCGCCCTGCTGAAAGCCGGGGTGGACCTGATCGTCATCGAAACGATGACGGATGTCTTCGAAACCCAGGAAGCCATCCGGGCGGCGCGGGCGCTCGGAGACCTGCCGGTGGTCGCCTCGATGACTTTCACCCGCGACGACCGCACCCTGTTGGGTGATGACCCAGCCAAGGTGGCACGCGCCCTGCACGAGGCGGGTGCCCACATGATCGGGGTGAATTGTTCGGGCGGTCCATCCCAGTTGGTGCGCATCCTGCGCCAGATGCGCCGGGCGCTCCCGCAGGCAGCGGAAGGCGGGAGCCCGCTGCTGTGGGTCAAACCCAACGCCGGCTGGCCCGAGCATGTCGGCGGACGGGTGATGTTCGCCGCGGCACCGGAGTACTTCCGCGATTTTGTGCTCGAGTTCTGGAAGGCGGGTGCCGGGGTCATTGGCGGCTGCTGCGGGACGACACCCCAGCACATTGCCGCCATGCGCAGAACGCTGGATTCCCAGCCTGCGGTGCAGGTCGAGGAAGTGGAGGCGCTTGAAACCCATGCCGACAGCCAGCAGGCAGAGGCGGAGCCTGTCTCGAACCTGGCGCGCCAGCTGGCAGACGGGAAGTTCGTCATCGCCGTGGAGATGGACCCGCCGCGCGGTCTTTCCACCCATAAACTGGTTGCCGGGGCATCCCTGCTCAAGGATGCCGGTGCCGACGTGATCGATGTGGCAGACAGCCCCATGGCGCGCATGCGCATGTCTGCCTGGGCGGTGTGCGATACGATCCAGCACCGGGTCGGGATCGAAACGACCCTTCACTTTCCAACGCGCGGGCGCAACCTGCTGCGCGTGCAGGGCGATCTGCTGGCTGCGCATGCCCTAGGCATCCGCAACGTCTTTGTCGTCATGGGCGACCCGACCTCCATCGGCGATTATCCGGAAGCCACGGATAACTACGACCTGGTCCCCTCGGGCTTGATCAAACTCATCAAGCAAGGATTCAACACCGGCATCGATCATGCCGGGACATCCATTGGACAGCCGACATCCTTCTTTGTTGGCGCGGCGCTCAACCTGTCCACGCCCGAGCCGGAGGCTGAGATCAAGAACCTGGTCCGCAAGATAAAAGCCGGGGCGGATTTCCTGCTGACCCAGCCGATCTTTGACGTGCAGGCGGCGCGTGCCTTCCTGGAGCGCTACGCCGACCAGACCGGCTCCAGCCTGGGCATCCCCCTGCTGGCAGGCATCCTGCCGCTTGCCAGCCTGAAGCACGCCTTGTTCCTTCATAACGAGGTGCCGGGCATCGTCATCCCCGAAGCGACCCGCCTGCGCATGGAAAAAGCCGGGGAGGCAGCTGGGCGTGAAGGGGTGAAACTGGCGGTCGAGATGGTGGAGCAGCTCAAGGAATGGGCGGCGGGTGTGTATATCATGCCGCAGTTCCACCGCTACGACCTCGTCGCGGAGATCATAGAGGCGGTAAAATAAGACCATGCTGCTTGTCATTGATATCGGCAACACCAACCTGACGATCGGACTGTACGAGGGCGAAGACCTGCGCCATCACTGGCGCCTGGCGACCGACCATGCCCGCATGCCGGATGAATACGGACTGCAACTGCTGGGATTGCTCTCGCATGCCGGGCTGGAGCTCTCCGGTTTGACCGGCATTGCGCTCGCCTCCGTGGTCCCGCCGCTGACCGGACGGGTGCTGCAGGCATGCCGGGAATACCTGAAACAGGAAGCGCTGGTGGTCGATACGGGCATCAAGACCGGCATACGCATCCGCTATGAGGACCCGCGCGCCGTGGGCGCGGACCGGGTGTGCGATGCCGTGGCGGTCATGAACCTGTACGGCGGACCGGCGTGCATCATCGATTTCGGCACCGCCACCACCTTCAACGCCCTGACGCAGGAAGGCGATTACCTGGGCGGCGCCATCACTGCCGGGATCAACCTGGCAGCCGAGGCCCTGGTCACGCGTGCCGCCAAACTGCCGGGCATCGATCTGCAGCGACCGCCCAGCGTTATCGGGCGCAACACCGTGCATGCCATGCAATCCGGCTTGCTGTTCGGCTATGTATCGATGGTGGAAGGGATGGTGGAACGCTTCCGCCGTGAATTGGGAGAGACCATGAAAGTGATCGCCACCGGCGGTCTGGCAGAGATCATCAGCCGGGAGACCGGGGTGATCGATGTGCTTGCCCCCTGGCTCACCCTGGATGGTCTGCGCATCATCTGGCAACTCAATCGAACACAGGAGAAATGAATGAAACGCTTTATCACTGTACTAATCCTTGCCCTGATGCTGTTCCTCACCGCCTGCGATGGCGGCGGCACCGGCACCGGCATCAAGGGTCAATCATTCCTGGCGGAATGCGAAGGCGACCAGATCGCTGCGGATTGTTTCAGCCAGGCACCTTACCAGGCGACCCTGGTCATCTACAATGGGGCTTTCGAGGAGATCGACCGCGTGCAGACCGATGCCGATGGCTCGTTCAGGATCGACCTGGAGCCGGGAGTCTACTTCGTCCATCCGTTCAGCCCCGGGGCGTACCCGATCGCGAACGATTACCAGGTAAGTGTAACGGAGGGGGAGTACACCGAGTTGACCATAGTCTACGACAGCGGGATACGCTGATCTGCCCGGTTGGAATGTCCGCAGGCATGCCCGAGGCTGGTTCCGATCCGGGACCAGCCTTATCCCTGGCGCGGTTGCGTTCCCACCGAACGGAATGACATAACCGGCGTCCCTTGACAGGCTTCTGTTTCTGCTGATAATAAGAGGCAACAGGCGAGCCAATCAAAAGCGTTGACGGAGGAAAGTAAGTCAGCGGAAGTTCACAGGGAGCGGCAGGCATGGACTGAGACCTGCCGTGACATGGAAACTGACCGAAGTTCCCTCCCGAGCCGTCCGGGTGAACTGCAGGGCGCACCCATGCGCCTGCATTGTAGTTCGGACCGATGCCCCAGCGTTAACCGGGGAGCCGATGATGGTCGGCGTGAGCGGGTCATGTCCTAGCGCAGGAGGCGCGGCATGACCAATGTGGGTGGTACCGCGGGATCCCCTTCCCGTCCCAGCATGGACGGGATTTTTTATTGCGGAGGTCGCTATGTTGGACGAATTGAAAGAGATCGGGAAACGTGCGCTGGATGCGCTGTCGACGGTGCAGGATGAGACTGCCCTGGAAGCCTGGCGGGTCGAATTCCTGGGTCGCAGTTCAGCCCTGATGCAGGTTTTTAATCAACTGGGCGGCTTAACGAAGGAAGAGCGTCCGGCAGTCGGTCAGCGCGCCAACGAGGTCAAGAAAATGTTGGAAAGCGCTTTCGCCACCCGGGCGGAAGGACTGCATGCCGCAGCACTTCAGCGCTCGCTGGAGATGGAACACCTGGATGTGAGCCTGCCGGGTCGGCAGTTGCCAGTCGGGCGTCTGCACCCGGATACCCAGATCCTGCGTGAGCTGTACCGCGTTTTCCGGGAGATGGGCTTCCAGGTCTACCGCTCGCGCGAGTTGGAAAGCGACGAATACAACTTCCAACTGCTAAACTTCCCACCGGGGCATCCGGCGCGCGATATGCAGGACACCTATTTCATCAGCGCCGAAGGGCGGGACGAGAATCCCATGCTGCTGCGCACGCACACCTCGCCGGGGCAGATCCGGGCGATGCGCGCGGCATCGGCGCGCGACCCGAACAATCCGCCCCCGGTGCGCATCATCCTGCCGGGCATGGTCTACCGTTATGAGCAGGTGGATGCCCGCCACGAAACGCAGTTCGACCAGTTGGAAGGGCTGGCAGTGGGACCTGGCATCACCTTCAGCGACCTGAAAGGCACCCTGACCGACATGGCGCGCCGGCTGTTCGGTCAGCAGGCGCGCACCCGCTTCCGGGCGTCCTTCTTCCCGTTCACCGAGCCTTCGGCAGAATTCGATATCGAGTGCTTCCAGTGTGGCGGCAAAGGCTGCGGGGTATGCGGCGGCGGCTGGTTGGAGATCGGCGGGAGCGGCATGGTGCACCCGGTGGTACTGGCGAACGGCGGTTATGACCCGCAGCGTTACACCGGATTCGCCTTCGGCTTCGGTGTCCAACGCATCGCCATGTTAAAGTACGGCATACAAGACATCCGCTACTTCTGGGAAAACGACCTGCGTTTCCTTGAGCAGTTCTAGGAGCAAGCCATGAAAGCACCCTTATCCTGGTTAAAAGATTTCGTTGACATCGACCTCAGCCTGCCTGACCTGACCCGCCTGATCACGATGGCGGGCATGGAGGTGGAGAGCCTGCATATCCTGGGACTGCCGATCCCCCCGCCAGGCAGCGTGGACGTCCCGGTCACGGGTCTGGCGTGGGACCGCGAGAAGATCGTGGTTGCCTCCATCCTGGAGGTCATGCCGCATCCCAATGCCGACCGCCTGGTGCTCTGCCGGTTGAACGACGGTGTGCAGGAGCATGTAGTCCTGACCGGCGCGCCGAACCTCTTCGACTACAAGGGAGCAGGTCCGTTGGAGAAGCCGCTGAAGGTGGCGTATGCCCGTGAAGGTGCCCAGATCTATGACGGGCACCAGGAGGGGCAGGTGCTGACCACGCTCAAGCGCGCCAAGATCCGCGGGGTCGAATCCTATTCGATGGTCTGCTCGGAGAAGGAACTGGGCATCTCGGAGGAGCACGAAGGCATCATGTTCCTAGATGCAGATGCGCAGGCGGGGCTTCCGCTGGCTGATCTGATGGGCGATGCCGTGCTGGATGTGAAGCTGCTGCCCTCCTATGCACGCTGCGCCTCCATGCTGGGGCTGGCGCGCGAGATCGCCGCCATGACCGGCAAGACCCTCAAGCCGCCGCACTTCTCCGGCGGGGAGGCTGGCGCCTCGGGCGGAGATTTCGCCGCGATCGAGATCAAGAACGCGGCGTTGAACCCGCGCTTCGTGCTGGGGCTTCTGGAGGGGATCGAAATCCGTCCAAGCCCTGCCTGGGTGCAGCGCCGCCTGAAACTTGCCGGCATGCGCCCGATCAACAACATCGTCGATGCCACCAACTATGTCATGCTCGAGATCGGAGAACCCCTGCACGCCTTCGATCATGATGTCCTGAAGAAGCGCGCCAGGAAAAAGAAGGTGCAGATCATCACCCGCCCCGCGGCGCAGGGCGAAAAACTCACCACGCTGGATGGCGTGGAGCGCACCCTGGACGGGTCGACCGTGCTGGTCTGCGATCAAGCCGGGGCGCTCTCGATCGCCGGGGTGATGGGCGGGATGGAATC
>JBFYSG010000217.1:0-6796 GCA_041301835.1 Chloroflexota bacterium
CGCGAGGAATACGAACCGCACATCGATAACGGCGTCATCGTCTATGCCGGCGTGGATTACGAGAAGATCCTGCGCGCCGCCGAGAAGGAAGTAGATATCGTACTGTGGGACGGTGGCAACAACGATTTCTCGTTCTACGTTTCGGACCTGAAGATCGTGGTCGCCGACCCGCACCGCCCCGGGCACGAAAGCGCCTACCACCCCGGCGAGGTGAATTCCCGCGATGCCGATGTGATCGTCATCAACAAGGTGGACACGGCAGACCCGCAAGCCATCATCCGCGTGCGTGAGAACCTGCGCGAGCTGAACCCCGGCGCCACCATCATCGAAGCCGCCTCGCCGCTGTTCGTGGATGATCCTGCCGCGATCCAGGGGAAGCGCGTGCTGGTGATCGAGGATGGACCGACGCTGACCCACGGCGAGATGGCCTACGGGGCAGGCTATGTCGCTGCCAAGCGCTTCGGCGCCGCCGAGATCGTGGACCCGCGCCCGTTCGCCGTACGCTCCATCGCCGCCACCTACCGCAAGTACCCCCGCACGGGTCCCATTCTGCCGGCGATGGGTTACGGCGCCGCCCAGACGAAGGACCTGGAAGCGACCATCAAGAAAGCCGATGTCGACATGGTGGTGATCGGCACGCCGATCGACCTGACGCGGGTCCTCAAGATCGACAAGCCCTTCCAGCGGGTGCGCTATGAACTCCAGGAGATCGGTCGACCGACCCTGGAAGACATCCTGAGACGCAAATTCGGGAAGAAGAAGAAATAGGCAGGCAAATGGTGACCGTCACCCGCTGTGACGGTCACTTTTCTGCCATCACCCGGGCAGATCAGCGGAGGACCGGTCCCCGGCATGGGAGTCGGTCCTCCGCGTGACATCTGGCGAGCCTGCATGCCGGTGAAGCGCGGCAGAGACGGTATAATCACGCCTGATTGGAGTTTGTATGTTCATAGATGAAGCAACGATCGATGTCAGGTCCGGCAAGGGCGGGGATGGGATGGTCCACTTCCGGCGCGAGAAGTACGTGCCGCGCGGCGGTCCCGACGGCGGGGACGGGGGGCGCGGCGGAGACGTGGTGCTGGAGGTGCGCGCCACCCTGAATACCCTGTCTGCTTTCCGCCATACCCGGCGCTATATTGCCGATGATGGTAAAGGCGGCGGCAGCCAGAACCGTTACGGCAGGGGCGCTGCAGACCTGGTCGTGCCTGTCCCACCCGGGACGGTGGTCTATGACGCCGACAGCGGCGACCTGCTGGGCGACCTGACCGCCCCCGGGCAGCGCCTGGTGGTGTGCAAGGGTGGGCGCGGCGGGCGCGGCAACACCCATTTCAAGAGTTCCATCAACCAGGTGCCGCGCACCGCCGAGAAGGGCGAGCCGTGTCAGGAGAAACGCCTGCGCCTGGAACTCAAATTGATCGCTGATATCGGCATCGTCGGCGTGCCCAACGCCGGGAAGTCCACCCTGCTCTCGGTGCTGACCAATGCCCACCCCAAGATCGCCCCCTATCCGTTCACCACGCTGGAGCCCAACCTGGGTGTGGCGCAGGTGGACGATGAGACCAGCGTCGTGCTGGCGGATATCCCCGGCTTGATCGAGGGTGCCAGCCGCGGGGCGGGCTTGGGCTATGAATTCCTGCGCCATGTTGCCCGGACGCGCGTGCTCATCCACCTGTTGGACGGCATGGCGGCTGACCCGCTGGCAGATTATGCCCAGACCAATGCCGAGATGGCGCTGTTCGACCCGCACCTGGCGCAGAAGCCGCAGATCGTGGCGATCAACAAGGCGGACCAGCCGGAAGTGCAGGAACGCTGGAAATCCTTGAAGGCAAAGTTCAACAGGCAAAAGGTGAAGGTCAAACTCGTCTCAGCCATGGCGCGCACCGGCGTGCGTGAGATCCTGGATGAAGCCGCCGCCCGCCTGGCTGAAACCCCGGCGCTGGAGGCGTTCGAAGCAGCCTTGCCGGTGTACCGCCCGGTGACGGACGACCCGCGCGCTTTCAAGATCGTACGCACCGCGGAGGGCTGGCGCATCGAGAGCAAGGCGATCGAACGGGCGGCGAAGATGACCCCCTGGGATCAGAGCGGCTCGGTGCGGCGTTTCCAGAAATTGATGGGACGCCTGGGCGTGGACGAAGCCCTGGCGAAAGCGGGCGCCAAGGAAGGCGATTCGGTCCTGATCGGTGAATATGAACTCGTATACCAGGAATGAGCCGCCTGCCGGGCGGAAGGTGTTCCACGAATTCAATGGATGGCAAGGGGAAAGCAGGGCTGGGTATTGACCAGCCCTGCCTCTTTATTTACCCAGCAGCGCTTCCAGCCGCTCGACCCCCTGCAGGATGGAATCGCCGAGGTAGTGACCCGGAACAGTTTGCTGCAGTGCGGGGTTAACAGTAAAGGCACGCCCGCCGAAGACGACCAGCGGTTTCCCGCCGACCTGCGGGATCCAGCGGGTCCAATCCGCCAGCGCTGCGGCGGTCTCGGCTCGCATCGCCACCAGCAGGATGGCGGGGGACTGGATGGCGCGGCTGATCTCTGCCAGGCTGTGGAAGGGCACATCCTGACCCAGGTACGCCACCGGGTACCCGCGCCGGCGCAGGAGCACACCCAGCATCAGCAGGCTGCCTTCGTGCCATTCACCCGGCGCGCAGGCAAGGATGATGGGATCCGGGCGGTTCGGGTTGGGACCGGTCACCATCCACATCAGGAGACGGTGACGCAGGTAGTTGCTGGCAAGGTGTTCGGTGGCGATGCTGATCTCGCCCTTTTCCCAGGCTTCGCCCAGGCGCGCCAGGGCAGGGGAGATGACTTCGACTGTCAGGTCTTCCGGGGAGTGGAATGCCAGCATCTCGCCCATCAACCGGTCGGCGCCAGGCAGGTCATGCTGGATGAGCGCCTGGTGGAGCGCATCCAACGGACTGGCAGCAGGTTGCCCCTGCCCGGAGGGCAGCACCGCTTCCGGCATGCTGGCGGGGAAGGCTATCCCGTCTGTTTCCAGGCTTTGTGCCGCGGCGACAGCCCGGCTGACTGCCATGCCCGCATCCACCCGGGTTTTCACCCAGCGCAGGCGGGCGATATCCCGGTCGGAATACAGGCGGTGCCCGCCGGCGCTGCGGGCGGCGCGCGGAAAGCCGTAGCGCCGTTCCCAGGCGTGCAAGGTGGTGATGGGTATTCCGGTCACCCGGGTCACCACGCCGATGTTGTAGAGAGGTTCTTCGCTCATACTCGTATCAGACAGATCCGTATATACAGGGGATGGAACTGTTTCCCTGCCAGTCTACCCTACTGTATATTTTTTGTCAAGATATATACGGGATTATCTATACAAAACCTTGACAGAATGAAAGACTGTCGCTATAATATAGGCAATTAGGATAGATATAGGAGAATATTCATGGAGATCATCGTGATCGGAGCTGGCATCGGTGGATTGGCTGTCGCCGCCCGGCTGGCAAAAGCGGGGCACCGCATCACCGTATTCGAAAAATCCTCCACCCCCGGCGGCAGGGTTGCGCGCATCGAGCGCGACGGCTATCGTTTTGATACCGGTCCCACCCTGTTCCTGATGCCGGAGGTGTTTGCCGAGACATATGCCGCGCTGGGGGAGCGGATGGAAGACCACCTGGAACTGACGCGCCTCGACCCGACCTACCGGGCGCATTTCCACGACCAGAGCAGCCTCGACCTGAGCGCTGACCTGCCGAGCATGCGCACCCAGTTGGATGCCATGGAGGCGGGTGCCTTTGGCAATTTCCTGCGCTTCATGGCGGAGGGGTATAAGCACTACAACCTCTCGCTGGAGAAGTTCGTCGGGCGCAATTTCCACTCCCTGCTGGAGTATTTCCACCCTGCCAATATCCCGCTGCTGTTCCAGATGAAGGCGCTGGTCAAGCATGCCAGTAATACCGCTTCGTATTTCAAGGACCCACGCTTGCAGGCGGCATTCTCCTTCCAGAACATGTACCTGGGGCTGAGTCCCTACGATGCCCCCGCCACTTTCTCCCTGCTGCAGTATACGGAACTCGCGGATGGGGTCTGGTTCCCAAAGGGCGGGTTGTTCCGTGTGATCGAGTCGCTGGCAGCCATTGCCGCCGGTGTGGGGGTGCGATTCGAGTACGGGACGCCGGTCGCCCGCATCGACATCGCCGGGGCGCGCGCCACGGGCGTGACCCTGGAGGACGGCACACAGGTCAAGGCTGACCTGGTGGTCGCCAATGCCGACCTGCCGTATGTCTACCAGCACCTGCTGCCCGATGACGGCAGCGCGGCAAAACTGGCGCGCAAGAAATACACCTCCTCGGCGCTGATGTTCTACTGGGGTGTGTCGGGTGGCAGGTCGCCGCAGCTCCTGCACCACAACGTCTTCCTGGCGGATCATGAGTACAAACAATCCTTCGACCGCATCTTCAAGGAACTGACCCTGCCCGGATCACCCTCGTTCTATGTCAATGCGCCGGCGCGCAGCGACCCATCCTTTGCACCCCCGGATGGCGACGCGCTGATGGCGCTGGTGCCGGTGGGTCACCTGGATGAGAACAAGCCGCAGGACTGGGCTGCCCTGCGCGACCGTGCCAGGGATGTCGTGCTGGACCGGTTGGAGTCCCTGGGCGTGAAGGACATCCGCGCCCGCATCCTTTTCGAGGAGACACTCGGTCCGCCCGAGTATCAGCGGGTGCTCAACCTGGCGAAGGGTTCGGCGTTCGGCTTGAGCCACAACTTCATGCAGGTCGGTTACCTGCGCCCGCGCAATCGCCATGCCCGCTACCGCAACCTGTACTTTGCCGGAGCCAGCACCCACCCCGGAACGGGCTTGCCGATCGTCCTGCTCTCCGCCCGTCTGACCAGCGAGCGCATCCTGGATGAGCGATCCTGAACCGTTCAGGATCCGTGGAGATGACCATGACCGTGCAAACCATGCCCTGGGAATCCCGGCTTTTGGACCAGGCGCGCGAAGCGCTGGAGCATCTGACCCATGCCTCGCCTGCCGCGTTGGACCAGACTCTCCTGCAGCAAGGCTATCGAGCCTGCGCCGGCATCACCCGCACCCACAGCCGCACCTTCATGCTGGCATCCAGCCTGCTGCCGCAGCCCAAGCGCAAGGCGGTGCGCGCCCTGTACGCCTTCTGCCGCATCTCCGATGATATCGTCGACTGCAGCACATCCGCTGCCCCGGCGGCTGAACTGGCAGCCTGGCGCCTGCGCTCCCTGGCGCCTCACCCCGCTGGCAGCGATGCCGTCTCCGCTGCCTGGGCGGATGCGCGCGCCTGCTTTGGCATCCCGGTGCGCTATGCCGAGCAACTGCTGGATGCCGTGGCATCCGACCTCACCGGGCGGCGCTACCCGACTTTCGATGACCTGGCGGCGTACGCTTACGGGGTTGCTTCGACCGTCGGTTTGATGGCGATGCACATCATCGGTTTCGCTGGCGAGGAAGCCATGCCGTACGCCATCAAGATGGGGGTTGCCCTGCAGGTCACGAACATCCTGCGCGACGTGAAGGAGGACTGGGCGCGCGGACGGCTGTACCTGCCGCTGGATGACATGGACCGTTTCGGTATCACGGAACAGGACCTCACCACCGGGCAGGTCACCCCGCGCTGGCGCGCCTTCATGCGCTTCCAGATCCAGCGCGTGCGCCAGTTGTTCGCCGACTCCTTCCCGGGCATTGCCCTGCTCGACCCGGATGGCAGGTTTGCCATTGCCGCCGCGGCGCGCCTGTATGAATCCATCCTGGATGATATCGAGGCGCATGGCTATAATGTCTTCACACGGCGGGCGCGGGTCTCCCTGCCGGGCAAGATCCGCCGCCTGCCCGGTATCTGGTTGAAAACCCAGGCGCTGGAAGACCGCGTGGTCTGGTTTGATTCTTGAATCCCAGGCAGGCTTTCAGGAGGATCTAGGATTTACCATGAGCATTCGAATTGTCACCGACAGCACCTGTGATCTGCCGCCTGATCTCGTGCGCGCCCACCGTATCACGGTCATCCCTACCTACATCCACACCCCTGTGGGGAACTTCCGGGATGGCGTGGAACTATCCCGGCAGGATTTCTATGCGCGCCTGCCTGGTTTCCACCCGGCTGCAACGACGGCGGCTCCTGGCCCGGAGGTCTTCCAGGCGGTGTACGAACAACTGGCAGCCGAGGGCGTCAGCGAGGTCCTGTCCATTCATGTCTCCTCCCAATTGAGCGCCATCTGTGAGATCGCCTCCCGGGCTGCCGCAGCGACCGGCCTCATCCCGGTGACGGTCTTTGACTCGCGCCAGCTCAGCCTGGGGACGGGTTTCCAGGTCCTGGCGGCAGCCCAGTTCGCCAGTGAAGGTCTATCCATGAAAGAGATTCTCTCCCGGCTGGAAGACCAGATCCGGCGCACGCACGTGTTTGCCGCCCTGGATACCCTGGAATTCCTGCGGCGCAGCGGCAGGATGAATTTAGCCCTCTCCTTTATCGGAACCCTGTTGAAGATCAAGCCTTTCCTGAAGATGTATGCTGGCGAGGCGACCGCGGAGCGGATCCGCACGCGCGCCGGCGCCATGAGGCGCCTCGTGGAACTGGTTCACGAAGCCGCCCCGCTTGAGAAGATCGCCCTGCTGCATTCCAACGCATTGGAACGGGCGAAAGCGGTCCTGGAGGAGGTCAAAGACATGCTGCCTGGCGGGGACATCCTGGTGGCGGAGATCACCCCTGTCATCGGCACACACCTCGGTCCGGGCGTGATTGGCTTCGCCTGTATCACGCGCAAGTAGATTGAAAGGGATACCATGTCATTATTTATTCTCTTTGCCAACGCCTTACTGGTC
>JBFYSG010000220.1:0-4816 GCA_041301835.1 Chloroflexota bacterium
CAGCGCGCCCCCGGGTTGATCGCCCGCACGCTCATCCTGGAGAAAGCCACCCACCCGCGTCACAAGTTGTGCGGCGGGGGCATCCTGCCGGATGGCGAACGCATCCTGGCAGGCTTGGGACTGGACCTGGGCGAGATCCCGCACTGCGACGTGGACTGGGCGCATTTTGATTATGCCCGCCAGGGGATGCGCCTGCGCGCCGAACCGGAGCGGGACTATGCCTTCCGCACCATCCAGCGCAGCGAGTTCGATGCCTGGTTGGCAGGCAAGGCGCGCGCCCTCGGTTTTCAGATCCACGAGGGGACGCAGGTGAATGCCCTGCGGGTGGAAGAAGGCGGGGTTTGGCTGGATACCAACCGGGGCAGGTATCATGCCTGCCTGGTGGTCGGGGCGGACGGCTCGAACAGCCTGGTGCGGAGGGCGGTGGCACCACCGGCGCGGCTGCACACGGCGCGCACGCTGGAGGTGGTGACCGGCTTGGAACCTTCCGACCCACGGCACAAGCCAGCCAACTCGTATTTCGATTTCTTCGTCGTCCCGCTGGGCATCCAGGGTTATGTCTGGGATTTCCCTGCGCTGGCAGATGGAAAACCCGTGCGGGTGCGCGGCATCTTCGACCGCAACGAGCCAGGGCTCAGGCGCGGCACCTCGCTGCCTGCCGCGCTGGGGGAGGAATTCGTACAGCATGGGCTGGATCTGGGGAGCCACCGGCTGGAAGGTTTTCCGATCCACTGGTTCGACCCGCGCAGCCCGCTCGCCGCGCCGCGCCTGCTGCTGGCGGGCGATGCGGCAGGCAGTGACGCCCTCTACGGCGAGGGCATCAGCCTGGCGCTGGGCTATGGCAGGCTGGCAGCCGCCGCCATCCACGATGCCCTGGAACGGGAGGACTATTCCTTCCGCCGATACAAACCGGCGCTGCTGCGCTCGGCGCTGGGCAGATCGCTGTGGTGGCGCACCACGCTCGCCTGGATCTTCTACCGCCTGCATCCGGCGCCCATCCAGGCGTTCATCTGGCGCAGGCTGGGCGGCGTGATCGCCTGGCTCATGCGCCTACTGGTCATCGGCTGGGCGCGGCGGCAGGAAAGAAGACGCTGGAAATGAACCGCCCCGGGAGGCTTGCTCCCGGGGCGGTTTCTGGCAGGGTTCAAAACGGATCAGGGGTTGTGACACCCGCCATCCTTCCAGTCGCATCCGTGCTCCGTGCAGCTATCCTGGGTGGTATATAGCTGGCAGGAGACTGCCGGCACAGAGGTGAATGTGGGCGTCGGGAAAAAGAACGTGGGTGTGGGGGGTATTTCGGAGATCCCCAACCAGGCTGGATCGCCGTCCAGACTGCCGAGGATCGACTCGACCCAGCAGCGGATCGTGCCGTCCAGATTCAACTCGATCCAACCGAAGTCTTCGCTGCGTCCTTCAACCTCAACCGGTTCACCGGCGGGCAGGATGATGAGACCGGGATAGACCATGCCAGGTCCGGTGCGACAACTGCTCCGCTCGATGGGTGTGAAGTGGAGGGGCCACAACGTGGGGGTGACCGCAGGCACATCCACCGGGGCGCTCATCATCTCGTAGGCGAACTCCACGGCGCCGATATCGACGCGCAGGAGACCATCCAGGTCACCATCCACCGGGCGGTCCACGCCGCGCTGATCGGTTTCAGGCGCCAGCCACTCGGTGCCGGTGTCAATGGCAGGGCTGCCCGGCAGGAGGGCGTACGTGAGGGTGCTCCCGCCGTTGTCTGCCAAAGGTCCGATCTTGGGATCGATAGCGTACAGGTTGCCGTATCCGGTGAACTGGCAGGTCGCATCGCTGGAGAGGTTCATGCCGCCTTCGATGGCGTCGCCGTCGCAGTTGCCCGCGCTGTTGCCTGCCAGGAGGACATTGATAAAGGTGGTCACTCCTCCCAGGAAGTAGATGCCGCCGCCGTCCTGCCCCGCGAGGGAGGTATTGTAGGCGATGGTGACATTCATGGCAAGCAGGTTGCCGGAGGGATTGCCATTGCCTATGCCTCCACCGGTCAAGCCGGCTTCGTTCTGACTGAGGGTCACATTGGTCAGGTTCAAAGTGCCGTCGTTCATGTTCATGATGCCGCCGCCGTACAACACTGCCTGGTTGTTTTCGATCAAGACGCCGACCAGGGTGGCTTCACCGCCGTTATTGGTGAAGCCCCCGCCCATGCTGGCATGGTTGCCGGAGAGGGTCCCGTCGTGAAAAGTAAGCACGCCCCCCTCCAGGTTGGCAATGGCACCGCCATCCCCACCCGCCTGGTTGGAATAGGCATCCAGACCATTGATCTCGACCGTCCCAAGGTTCAACAGGGCGCCGCCGCTGCCGCTGCTGCCGTACACCCTGCCATCCTGGAAAGTACAGGAGGTGAGGGTGAGGCTGCCAGTATTGTAGATGCCCGCGCCGCCGCCGTTGCCTTCGGTCTCATTCCCGCTGAAGGTGACGGCGATCAGGGCAGCAGTGCCCTGGTTGTTGAGCCCGCCGCCCCAGTCAAAAGCCAGGTTGTCTGTAATGGAGACATTGGTCATGAACAGGGTGCCCGAGTTAAAGATGCCGGCGCCGCCGGAATACTCGCTGATCCCTGTCACCTCGTTATCTTCGATGGAGGAGTTGGTCATTGTCAGGCTGGATCCCGCCTGGATATTGATGCCCCCGCCCGCCAGGGTGGCTTTGTTGTTGCGGATCAGGACGCTCGCCAGCTGGACATCGGCATTAACGATCGACAGCCCTCCGCCGCTGGAGGCATTCCCGTTTTGAATGGTCAGGTCCGAGAGGACGACATTAATGAAGCAGGCAAAGCAGTTGATGTTGACCACCGTGCCAGTCTTGCCATCGCCGTCGATGATGGCATCCGTTGTCGCGCCTTCGCCCGTGATGGTGATGCTCTTGGTCACCGAAAGCGTCTCAAGGTAGGTTCCTCCGGCGAGGTGGATGGTGCCGTCCTCGACAGCCTTGTCGAGCGCTGCCGCGATGGTCTTGCACGGAGCCTGGGGGGTCAGGCAATCATTGTCATCGCTGCCATCCGGCGAGACGTACCAATGCCCAAGGGGCGTGGCGGTGGAAGGGACGTTGCACCCGGTGGATAATAAGAGCAGGCACACAGCCAGGATGCAGGTTGCACGCGAAAGCATGAACATAAGTGACTTTAGGGACATCTTGTATCCTTTCTCCCGGGCAAAACAGCGTGGAACAGGACTGACCGGTCCCATTTCTTCTATTCTTCTATCAGTGTAGCATGCAATCCAAGGAATGGAATCATTAATAGTACCAATAGGTCTGTTCTGCATGGATCCTTTGCCCCCCGCACCATCGTTAGCCCTTGATCTGCTTTAAAAACCCGGGTGAATTCAACTCGCGTTCCAGCAGGAAGGTGACATACATTTCCAGCAGCGCTTCCACTTCGGCGCGCAGCGCCGCGGGCGTCTGCATGCGGCTGGCTTCACGGTAGGTGCTGCGCTGCAGGTGACGAAGCACCTTGAGCGCCGGCATGGAAACGGGACGCGAGCCGGGCAAGCCTGCCCCGCAGCGCGGGCAGAGCACACCGCCCTGCAGGATCGAGAAGAACTGGTCCTCTGCCTTGATCTCCTCCCCGCAGTTGGCGCAGGTCACCAGTTGCGGTCGGTAACCCAGCAGGTCGAGCAGGTGGACCTCGTAGTAGCGCACCGCCATCCAGGGGTCCGCCTGTGCTGCGATCCGTTCAAGCGTTTCCACCAGCAGGCGGAAGATGAGAGGATGCTCGTTCTCATCCTCGTAGGTGAAGCGGTCCAACATCTCGACGATGGTGCTGGCGGTGGCGGTCTTGATGAGGTCGTCGCGCAGGGGCAGGTAGGCTTCGGCGGTCTCTGCCTGGGTGACGATGGGCAGACTCCGGCTCCTGGCGAGTTGGACCTGGACGCGGGTGAACGGTTCCAGGTGCCCCGCCTTGCGCGAGCGGATGCGGCGCGCCCCCTTTGCCACCACGCGCAGTTTTCCACCCTGGCGCGTGTAGAGCGTGAGCAGGCGGTCTGCCTCGCCCCAGTCCGCATGACGCAGGACAATGGCTTCAACCCGGAAGGAATGCGGTCGCTCGGGCATGAAAGGGCGCGGTCACTTGAGTTTGTCGGGCGTGAACGCCAACGGGAGCAGGCTGGCGACGGTTGTCTCCTGCACCAGGTTCCCCTGCCCATCCGCCAGCAGGATGCGCGTCTCAAGCCCGAATTCCGCCATCACCTGGCGGCATCCGCCGCAGGGCGAGCCGCCGTTGGCGGTAACGATGGCTATGACATCGAAGTCGCGCTCACCCTCGGAGACCGCCTTGAAGATGGCGACCCGCTCGGCGCAAATGGTTTGCGGATAGGCGGCGTTCTCGATGTTGCAGCCGGTGAACAGCCTGCCCGAGCGCGTCCGCAATGCCGCCCCGACCGCGTAGTGGGAATACGGGGCATAAGCCCGCCGCCGGGCTTCGGTCGCCAGGTCGATCAGGGCGCGCCGTTCTTCAGCCGTTAATTCTGCCATGGTTCAACCACCTTCTCCAGGAGTGCCTTTTTTCGCAGGCTTGCCGGGGTCCGTCTTGCGCACCGGGCGGGCAGGGACGCCCACCACCAGGGTATCATCCGGCACATCGCGGGTCACCACTGCGCCGGCGCCGGTGCGGGCGCGTTTGCCCAGTTTGAGCGGCGCCACCAGCATGGTGTCGGAGCCGATGAAACTCCCCTCGCCGATCTCGGTGGGATTCTTGTTCTGCCCGTCATAATTGCAGGTGATCGTTCCAGCGCCAATGTTGACCTCGCCGCCGATGACGGCGTTGCCGATGTAGGAAAAATGACCCATC
>JBFYSG010000221.1:0-4339 GCA_041301835.1 Chloroflexota bacterium
TGGTGGTCGATACGGGCTGGTGTACCATCGATGCAGAGACCCTGGAGCAGAATTACGAGCACATCCAGTTCTCCTTCATGGCGGATGACCTTCCGGTGGACATGGAGCAAATCTTCATCTACGACCAGGAACTCTCGGATCGCATCTGCAGGATCCACTCGGGCATCGTGCGGGCATGGCCCCCGGGCGATCATATCATCACTATCACCATGAGCATTCTGCAACCGATCAACGACGGTTGGGACGATTACCCGGCGGGGGATTACACGGATATTTTCATCATCACGGCATCACCTTAACCGGGGAGATGACCCGCTAACAAGAACCCTCCCCCGCACGCGCGGGGGAGGGGCTGTTATAGGGGCTGTTCCTGCTTAGAGCGTTACCGCTTTGCTCAGCAGCGCTTTGAGCAACTTGACCGCGTTCAGCACGTCGTCGTGATCCACCATCTCGGAGGGGGTGTGGACGTAACGGCAGGGGATGGAGAGGCATCCCACCGGCACACCGCTGCGCGTCAACTGGATGGCGCGCGCATCCGTTGTTCCGCCTTCCAGAACCTCGCGCTGGCAGGGGATGCCCGCCTTTTCCGCGCTGCGGATCATCCATGCCACGACGCGCGGGTCGGCGAGCATGCCGGCATCCTTCACCTTCACCGCCGGTCCCTTGCCGAGGGCAACTTCCATCTTGAGGCAGCGCGGCGTGTCGCCGGTGGCGGTCACATCCACCGCCAGCCCCAGGTCGGGGTCAATGCCAAAGGCGGAGGTGGAGGCGCCGCGCACGCCGACCTCCTCCTGGGTGGTGAAGACGAAGTACAGTTCGTGCGGGCTTTGCTTCACCTGGCGCAGGGTCTCGATCAGCACGGCGCAGGCGATGCGGTCGTCCATCGACTTGGCGACCAGCCGTTTCTTCAGGTCCAGGAAGGGGCGCTCGAATCCGCACACATCGCCGACCTTCACCGGACAGTCCTTGCGGCTCGCCGCGCCTACGTCGATGAAACACTGCTCCAGGGTGGGGGCTTTGGTCGGGTCGGTGATGCGGTCGGTGCCGATGACGCCCGGGACGCCGCTCACAAAACGCACGCGCGAACCGTTCAACGCCGTGGGGCGGATTCCGCCGATGCCGGTGAAGCGGATGAAACCATTCTCGTCGATGTGGGTCGCCATCAGCCCGATCTCGTCCATGTGGGCGGCGAGCATGATGCGCTTGCCGCCGGCGGTTTTGGTCCCCTTGCGGGCGATCAGGTTCCCCAGGGCATCCACGCGCAGTTCATCGACCAGCGGCTCGATCTCGGCGCGGATCACCGCGCGGATGGCGTTCTCGTAACCAGAGGGGGAGAAGGTTTCAGTCAGTTTTTGGATAAGTGGTTTCATGGTCTGTTCCTGTTCTTGCTGAGGCATGTTGTGTCGATTATTACCGGCGCTCGCCTGCCAGAACGGCAGGTGTAAGGCGCTGCAATCCGGCGTGGAGCAGGGCAAGGGTGTTCTTCCAGTCATCCAGGCGCGCCAGGGAGACGGCAGTGTGGCCGTAGCGGTGCGGCACCGAGATGGAGAGGCTGGGGATGCCGGCGCGCGCCTTGTGGATCGCCCCGGCATCCGTCCCGCCGCCGCCCGGTTGGCGGAACTGGCAGGGGATCTTCTCCGCTTCGGCGGTCGCATGGAAGAAGCGCACCAGGCGCGGGTCGCACAGTGTGCTGCCGTCGGCGATGTAGATTGCCGGTCCCTGCCCGAGGTGCACGTTGTACGCCACGTTCTCCTCGCCGTCCCAGGCGGGCAGGTCCAAGGCGGGGGTCGAATCGACGGCGATGCCCACATCGGGGTCGAGGGCGTGCGCGGCGACCTTCGCCCCGCGCAAGCCGTTCTCCTCCTGGACGGTGAAAGCCACCAGCAGGTCGATCTGGGCGGGGGGCGCCTTCAGCAGTTCGATCAGCGTGGCGACGCCGATGCGGTCGTCGATCGCCTTGCAGAACAGCAGGTCGCCGCTGCGCTGGTAGCGGGTAGCAAAGACCGCCCGCTCGCCGGGCGCAGCCTTGCCGCCGGTGCCCAGGTCGATGCGCAGGGTATCCAGCGCGATGGTGCGCCTGCGATCCTCGGGGCTGGTCAGGTGGATCGGGCGCGCCCCGATGACACCCGGTTTATGCTCCCTGCCCACCAGCACGGACTTGCCCACCAGCTGGCGCAGGTCGATGCCGCCAACGGTCTCGAAGCGGTAGAGCCCCTCGCCGTCCTCGGCGACGAGCATGAAGCCGATCTCGTCCATGTGGGCGGTAAGCATCACCTTGAGCGGCGCCTTGCCGCCCGGGCGCCTGGTTGCCGCCTGGCGCACGGCAAGCACGTTGCCTAGGGCATCCACCTTTACCGTGTCACACAGCGGGCGCACGGCTTCCAGCACGATCTGGCGCACCTCGCCTTCGTCGCCGGAGACAGCCGAAGCGTTGCTGAGTCTTTCAAGTAGTTTGAGTTGAGCGTTTCCGATGAGGGGCATGTTAATCTTCCCAGGTGATCTTGTTGATGAAATCCGGCTCCAGCGAGGCGATGAACTCCGCCATCAACCTGCCGGCGCGCTGGATATCCTTGACCGATACCAGTTCCACCGGCGTATGCATGTAGCGCAGGGGTATGCCGATGAGCGCGGTGGGGATGCCCTCGGCGGTAACCTGCGCGGCAAAGGCATCCGTGCCGGTGTGGCGCGGGGCGTATTCCATCAGCACCGGGATCTCCAGTTTCTCCGCCAGGTCCTTCAACCCCTTGTGCAGCGCCGGGTGGATGTTGGGACCGACGCACAGGCTGGGTCCCTCCCCAATGGGCACGGTCTGCCAGTCGGTCGAGCCCGGACCCTTGGCGAAGGTGACATCGATGGCGATGACCGCATCCGGGTGGATCTGGAAGGTGGAGGTGTAGGCGCCGATCAGCCCGACCTCCTCCTGCACGCTGGCAACCGCCCAGACATCCCAGGCGTGCGGGCGGTTCTGCAGTTCCTCCAGGCAGGCGCTGACCGCCGCCACCGAGACGCGGTTGTCGAGCGTGTGCCCCGAGAGCATGCCGCCCGCCAGTTCCACCGGTTCGCTGGCATACGAGACCAGGTCGCCGACATGCACCAGGCTGCGCACCCGCCCGGGCGCCAAACCCGTATCTGCCAGCAGGTGTTCGAGCGGGACGGGACCGTCGCCCAGGTCGGGGGGCAGCAGGCGCGCCGGGGGCTGGGCGATGACCGCCGGCAGGGTCCGGGCTCCTGCGCCGCTGGCATGGACGAAGACGCGCTGACCGGGCAGGACGCGCGGGTCCACGCCGCCCACGTTGGTCAGGCGCAGGAAGCCGTCGACGATGCCGGTCACCATCAACCCGATGGCGTCCATGTGCGCCGAGAGCAGGATGGCAGGTCGGGGTTCGGGTCCGCTGCCGCGCCGCAGTCCGTGCACCGAGCCGACCCGCGAGCGGCTGAGTTGGTGAACGAGCGGTTTCCAGCGGGCTTCGATCAGGCTGGCGGCGGGGTCTTCATAGCCGGACAAGCCGGGCAGGGAGATGAGTTCTTTGAGGAAGGGTAGCAGTTCAGGCATGGGTTCTGTTCCTGGGTCTGGATTTCCTAGGGCATGGTTGGCGTATCGGTCGGTGTCCCGCTGGGTGTTTCGGTGAACGTCGGCGTCCAGGTGAAGGTGTACGTGGGCGTGGATGTGGCGGTGAAGGTGGGTGTGCTGGTGGATGTGGGCGAAAGGCTGGGTGTGAGCGTGGGCGTGAACGTGGCGGTATGCGTGGGCGTGTTGGTGGGGGTGAAGGTGAGCGTGGGGGTCAGCGGGGTGCCGCTGGGTGAGGGGGTGATGGTGGGCGTGGGGGTGCGGGTGGGTTCGCCGGGTTTTACGCTCACCAGAACCGTCCCCAGGCAGTAGCAGGGCAGGGTGATGAGGATGATGGCGCCGAGGATCAGGCGCATCCGGGTCTGTCGGGCGGGGTCGGTCAGCACGCGGCTATGATATCACAAGGTGCGCGTTTCGAGCGGAGGGAGCTAAAAACTCGCGGAGTTCAAAACGAATGGAAACGAATAGGGCGGGGGCGATGGTGGAAGGTATTACTAATGAAAGAGCCATGCTCTTGTGCGAACGGGCGGGTATTCGTTTTTTTGGGGGATGCAGGCGCGGAAGGGGGGAATCAGGAGGAGGGTGGCAGGCGGGGTCGGACCGCACGCGGCTACGATATCACACCCTCCGGTATTTTGACCGTCCCGGCGGGTGGAGACGACCATCCTGCAGAGGGGGTTTTTTCCCCATGAAACATGCTACGATAGTGAGGATCTCATGACGAGCCGATGAGAACGATCATGTCCGATCAAAAAACCTTACCTCCCAGCA
>JBFYSG010000223.1:0-6767 GCA_041301835.1 Chloroflexota bacterium
AGCGATTTCCTATCGGCGCGCCTGCTGTTCCTGCCGGTTGCCGTGCTGATACCCCCGGCGGTTGCCGCGCTGACCTGGCGTCTGAGCAGAAAACGACCGCTTGCCCTGGTCGCCGGGGTGCTGGCGATCTTCTGCGGTTATTATCTGCCTTTCCTGGTGACCAGTGACAATTACGCCCTGTACCTGCTGTTTGGGGCGCTCTTCTTCCTCCTGCTGGATAAAGCCTCATACCCGCGCGCCATCCTGCTGGGGATGCTGGCGGGTTTGCTCAACCTGGCGCGTGCCGATGGTCTCCTGTGGCTGCCGCTCACGCTGGGGGTGGTTGCCTGGCTTTTCTTTCAGGAGGGGAAGGACAGGTCGTTCTCCGGGCGGGTACGGTCCTGCCTGCTGGCGTGCCTGTTGGTATTGGGCGGTTACCTGCTGGTCTTCGGCTTCTGGTTGGTGCGGAACCTGCAGGTCTTCGGCAGCCTGACACCGCCCGGAAGCGGGTATGTCCTCTGGATGACCGCTTACAACCAGTTGTATTCCTACACGCCGGAGATCTATACCTTTTCCTCCTGGCTGGCAGTCGGCTGGCAGGAGATCGTCTTGGCGCGGCTCACGGCCCTGGGGACGAACCTCAGCACGGCGATCCTCGCGCAAGGATCGGTCTTCCTCTTTCCATTCATCCTGCTGGCAGCCTGGAAGCATCGCCGGGAGCTGGCAGTCCGTTTTTGCTTCGCCGGATGGCTGATCCTGCTGTTGGCGGAGAGCATCCTCTTCCCTTATGCCAGTGTACGGGGCGGTTTCTTCCATGCCGGCGCGGCTTTCCAGCCTGTTTGGTTTGCCCTGGCGCCGCTGGGCATCGACTCGCTGCTGGGCGACCTGCCCCGGTTGCGCTTGAATCCACGGCGCAGGTTGTTCGTCCAGTCGCTGCTTGTGATCGTGATGATCGCCTTGAGCGCCATGCTGGTCAAGATACGCGTGCTGGATTCTGGCTGGAACGAGGGCGAGTACCGCTATCAGCAGGCAGAGCAGGTCCTGCTGGAATACGGTGCCAAGCCGGGGGATGTGATCGTGACCATCAATCCACCCGCCTACAATGCCATGACCGGCAGGCAGGCGATCGTCATCCCGTACGGCGGCGTGCAGGTACTGCTGCAAGCCGCACGCGAGTTTGGCGCTGACTATATCATCCTGGAAGAAGACCGGTTGTCTGCCGGGTTGGAAGACCTGTACCTGCACCCCGGTGAGCATGCCGGGTTCACCGACATCGGAGGCTTTGATGCGGTCCGCATCCTGCGCATCGAACCAGGAGAGTAAGCCAGCCTCCACGGGAACTGTTTTGTTGATCCTGGGATCCGCCTCCCTGATCAGCATGGGCGCTTATCTGCTGGTCAGCGCTGCGCATCTGCGCATCGGTTTCCCGTTGGATGATGCCTGGATCCACCAGACCTACGCCCGTAACCTTGCCTACCTGGGAGAGTGGTCGTTCATACCCGGTCAGCCCTCGGGCGGATCCACCTCCCCCTTGTGGAGCCTGCTGCTTTCTGGGGGTTATCTGCTCGGACTGGCGCCGTTCGCGTGGACGTTCCTGCTGGGTTTCCTGTTGTTGACCGGCATGGGTTTTCTTGCAGAGAAAAGTGTGGCAGCTTTGGTCCCTGCCTACCCGGGCAGAATTCCGTGGGTGGGACTCGTGCTTTTCTTTGAATGGCATTTCATCTGGGCTGCCGCTTCAGGGATGGAAACGCTGCTGCACGCGGTCCTGGTCCTGCTGGCGGCATGCCTGTTGTGGCGTAGATCGCCCCCGTGGCTGCTGCTGGGCACCCTTGCGGGTCTCAGCCTGTGGGTAAGACCCGACGGGGTGACCCTGCTGGGGCCCATCCTGCTGACCGCGGTATTGGTGGAAAGAGGATGGAGGCGAAAAGCCGGGGCGCTCACATTGAGCCTGGCAGGTTTTGGACTCCTGCTCATCCCTTACCTCCTTTTCCAATACTCCCTGACTGGAGAGCCGCTGCCAACCACCTTCTATGCCAAGCAAGCCGAGTACGTGGAATGGCAAGCCAGGTCGGCGGGCAGCCGCCTGGGAGAATCGCTGGTGAGTCTCCTGACCGGAGCCGGGGTCATCCTGGTTCCGGGTATCGTCAGCCAGGTGGTAAAAAGCCTGCGGGCGCGTGCCTGGGCTCCGGTTGCCATGTTCATCTGGCTGGCAGGGTATTTCGGCATCTATGCCCTGCGCCTGCCGCCTTACCAGCATGCCCGCTACCTGATGCCTGTCATGCCGGTGCTGCTCCTGCTCGGCTTGGGCGGTTTCCTGGGATTCATGCTTGCACAGAAGGGGCAGGGAAAAACCCGCAACCTGGTGAGATTCTTCTGGAGCACGCTGCTTTTCCTGACAAGTGCAGGGTTTTACCTGCTCGGTATGCGCTCCTACGTGAACGATGTGACGTTCATTGAAACCGAAATGGTGGACACAGCACGCTGGGTGTCAGAGAACCTGCCCGCAGAGGCGGTCATTGCTGCCCATGATATCGGCGCGCTGGGTTATTTTGATGATCATGAACTCGTGGACCTGGCTGGGCTGGTCACCCCGCAAGTGATCCCCTTCCTGCGGGACGAAGCCAGGCTGGCTGAGTACATGGACGCCGAACAGGTGGATTACCTGGTGGTGTTCCCCGACTGGTACCCAACCTTAACCCGGACGCTGGAGCCGGTTTTCTCGACCGGCGCCGCCTATGCCCGCTCCATCGGCGAAACGAACATGGCGGTTTACCCGTGGGGCAGCCGCTGACGAATGAGGAACGCATGATAAAAAGATTATCCGCACGCCTGAACCTGAAGGATTTTTCCCTGCCGATGGTGCTGCATTTCACCGTGCTGGCTTGCGCGGGCGTCTATATCGTATTTTTCCTATGGATCGCGTTCACGCGCCTGTCCTACCCGTATGAATTGGAATGGATCGAAGGCGGCATCCTGAGCCAGGTTACGCGCGTGATGAATGGCGAAAGCATGTACGTGGCGCCCGGGATCGATTATGTCCCGTTCTTGTATCCGCCCGCTTATTTTTATCTTTCCGCCGCCGCTTCTGCCGTGCTGGGGGAGGGCTTTTTACCGCTGAGATTGGTCTCCCTGTTCGCCTCCCTCCTGTCCATGGTCCTCATCACCCTGATCGTTTGGGAAGAAACCCGGAATTCGTGGGTGGCGATCCTTTCCGCCGGCTTGTTCGCGGCTGCTTTCCGGGTGACAGGCGCCTGGCTGGACATTGCCCGGGTGGATGCGTTGTTCATGCTGTTCATCCTGCTTATGATCTATTTTGCCCGCAAACCCGGCAAGCCCGCCGATTCCCTGCTCGCTGGAGGGTTTGCCGCTCTGGCTTTCCTGACCAAGCAGACCGCGCTCGTCCTGACCCTGCCGATCCTGGTCTTCCTGTTCTGGCGCAACTGGAAGCAGGCTCTGCTCTTCCTGCTGGCTGCCGGCACGATCGGTGGGGGTGTCACTCTGATCTTCAACGCCATGACCGGCGGCTGGTATTCTTACTATGTCTTTGAACTGCTCTCCCAGCAGACACAATGGGTACCCCTGGAATTCCTGCGATTCTGGACTAACGACCTGGCTGCCCCGCTGCCGGTGGCGCTGCTCCTGCTGATCTTCTACTTTATCAAACCGGGACAGGACCGCAAGGCGCTGGCACAGTGGTTCTTCATCCTGGCTGGCGCCCTGGCGGGTTCCTACCTGACGCGGATCAAGGTCGGCGGCTATTCCAATGTGCTTCTGCCTGCCTACGCCGTGATTACCATCCTGTTCGGATTGGGTCTGCACGGGGTCTTGAGGCTGATCGAACAAGCGCGTGAGCCCTTGCGCAAACGAGGCTTGATCTGGGTCCAGACTGCCTGCCTGGTGCAGATGCTCGTCCTGATCTACAACCCACTTGCCCAGGTACCAGACCGGGCGGACCTGAAGGCGGGCAACGACCTGGTCGAGATGATCTCCATGGTTGATGGGGAAGTCTATGTACCCGATCACGGCTACCTGCTGGTGCTGGCGGGTAGGGACAGCTATGCCCATCACGCCGCCATCTGGGATGTGATGCGTACCAACCAGTTGACACCCGGCAAGGAAATGCTGGCAGCCGAACTGGAGGCTGCCATAAGCCAGCAGGTATTCGATATGATCATACTGGACCCGGGTGGGAACTTTTGCTGCAAGGAGATCGATCTGTACTATATCAAGGTGGGCGAGGTCTTCCAGGATGATTCAACCTTCTACCCGGTCACCGGGGACATGCGGCGACCGGGCATAATCTACCTCGCCAGGCGATTGAAATAAGGGCAACAGGATGGTTTTCCTCCAAACCAGGCTGCACCAGGAGATCCTGCGTCAAGAGCGGGTCTATCCCGTCGCGCCAGCAGATTAATTGTCGCGGCTGTTGACCTGTGCTATACTCAAGGGTAAGCTCATGATGGTGGAAACTTTGAAGCCGACCTCAGTAATTGTGATCGATGACCACCCCTTGTTCCGGGATGGGGTCGTCAATGCGCTCTCCTTTGAGCCCGAGATACAGGTACTGGGACAGGCTTCCACAGGATCCGAGGCGTTGAAGATGATCCACGACCTGCACCCCATGGTGGCGGTCCTGGATATCAACCTGCCCGACCTGAATGGATTGCAGGTGACACACCGGGCGAACCTGGACAAGTACGAGACGCGTATCGTTCTGTTGACCGCTTATGATGACCAGGACCAGGTCATCCATGCCGCCCTGGCAGGCGCGGCGGCTTACTGCGCCAAGGATGTTTCGCCGGAGCGGCTGATTGTGACCATCAAGGAAGTCGCCCAGGGCAAGTATGTCTTTCGGGATCAGGTGTTTAATGGCAGGGAATTCGGGCACTGGTTGGAGCAGCAGGTGGAAACGGCGCGCGACCAGTACAGTGAGCCCGGAAGCCCATTCCATCCGTTATCCGATCGGGAGATGGAAGTACTCAGCTGCATTGTCAAGGGGATGAGCAATAAAGAGATCGCCATACACCTGGGTATCAGTCATCAAACGGTCAAGAACCATGTCACCTCGATTCTGCGCAAGTTCAGCGTGGAAGATCGGACCCAGGCTGTGGTCTATGCACTTAAACACGGTTGGGTGACCCTGCAGGATAAAGAGTAACAACTCCAGGAGTAGCATATGGGTATGCCGGATGTAAAAGACATCAACAGTTCCTCGATCGAGGATCCGCTTCAGTTGTTGCAGACTGAAATGGAAGAGGTTTATCGTTCCTTGAAAGAGGTTACGCTCATGCTGGAGCAGAGCCGGGTGGAGGTGGGCAAGTTAACCCAGCGGAATGCGGCAGTGACCGCGCATTTACAGCAAGTGCAGACCCAGTTGGAGAAAACCCCCGCCGGTGAGGTCCGCCAGGCATACGATTCGGCGATCGAGGCGCAGCAGCGCCTGTTCGTGATGCGCGGACAACTGGAGAAATTGCAAAACGACCAGGGGCACCTGGAGCGGAATAAAAAATTGTTTGAAAAACTTTTATCTGCCTGCAATCCCAAGTCAGGCAGCGGAAAGAATGAAAAGACAGCCCTTGCCAGCGTGGAAATGATGGTCAACGCCCAGGAGTCGGAACGGCAGAGGCTCTCGCGCCAGATGCATGACGGTCCGGCGCAGGCGCTTTCGAATTTCATCCTGCAGACCGAGATCGCCATGCGCCTCTTCGATGTGGATGCCACCCAGGCGAAGAACGAATTGAGCAACTTGAAGGTTGCCGCGATGAGCACCTTCCAGAAGATCCGCAACTTCATCTTCGAACTACGCCCAATGATGCTGGACGACCTGGGACTGGTCCCGACGATGCGCCGCTATGCCGACTCGATCAAGGAGCAGTCGGGAACCGAGATCAATATCACGATCGTCGGCACAGAGAAGCGCCTGGAATCCTACATGGAAGTCATGCTCTTCCGCGCCATGCAGGAACTGCTCGGCAACGCCATCCATCAAAATCAAGCCAGCGTGATCAAGATCCTGCTTGATTTGGGGGATGTGATGATCAAACTCTCGGTGGATGACAATGGCAAGGGATTCGACCCGGATGCCCTGGAAAAAGAGGGCAGCCTGGGCTTGAAAGTGCTCAAGGAACGCGTGGAACTGCTCGGAGGGGTCTTCACGATCGACAGTTCGCCGGGCATGGGTTCGCGCTTGTCCTGTTCCATCCCGATGCAAAAATGAATGCCTGCCATTACATTATTGTAAAGTAATTGCAACGGTATTTTCTTGTTGTATGAATTGGATGGTTATATAATACGAGTAACTCTGGAATGGCCTTCAGAGAATCCAAAAGCGAAAGGAGGTGAATGTCCATGTTGTTTGCCCCTAAGGAAAAAGGCCAGGGTCTCGTCGAGTACGCGTTGATTCTTGTTTTGGTTGCAGTCGTTGTGATCGCCGTTTTGCTGCTCCTCGGCCCGATCATCGGCAATGTCTTCACCAAGATCAACTCCTCGCTTTCTGGTACCTAATTTCACAATCGCCTACAAGGCAGGTGGGACTCTGGACATCCGGAGTCCCATTTTTTTATCCGCTGGAGTGACCCATGGGGGAGCGTGGAATTATCCGATTTTTACTGTATAATTCAATTATCCAAACCAATCACGTAAGGAGAGTCCTATGCGCCGCGGAAGAATTTTCATATATATTGCGTTGATCTTGGTACTGGTCCTTGCAGCAGCGGGCATCTGGTGGTGGAGAAGTCGCTCCACGGGGCAGACTCCAGGCACCGAACCCCAGGCAACTGCTCAGACCC
>JBFYSG010000224.1:0-4188 GCA_041301835.1 Chloroflexota bacterium
CAGCTGCGTTGTTCCTCGTTGTTTTGCGATATTCTTCCCAACCCTCCCAACACCAGCCAGGCGCGCCGCCTTGGGTCTTCCCGTTCCTCCCGTTCCTCCAAAATGGAACGCGATTCCCCCCTCCGGGCCCGCCGCCCCGCCCGGCGCCTCTCGGTTGTATAATTCCTGCAGGAGCGTCCGCATGGCAAAACCCAAGACGATACGCCGCAAGAACCGCAAGCGCCCCATCGCCGGGACCATCATCGTGCTCTTGGCCCTCGCCGAGATCCTTTTGCGCCTGTACTGGGTGACCCACTACGTGCTGGTCAACCGGGTCTGGGAGGCGGGGCTGCCCGCCCCGCTCTGGCAGGCATCCAGCCCCACCCCTGCTGGCTTGGAATTCGCCACCAGCGCCTTTCGACTGCTGTGGCTCATCATCGGCACGGGCGTTCTGCTGGGCTTGCTGCGCATGAAACGCTGGTCGTGGGTCATGCTGGTGCTCTGGGCGAGCGTCTCGCTCTCGGTCGGCATCCTGCACTTCTTCTACCGCTCATGGAGCGCCTTCACCGCTTCCGATTATGCCGTCATGGCGGCGGACATGATCCTCGTCTTTGCCCTCAACCAGGCGGAGATCCAGCGCCTGTACGGGATCCGGAGGGACGATGTCGAACAACTCGGCTGAACGTACCCTCAGCCTGCCGGCGGCGACCAGCGCTGCCGACCTGCTCAAGCGCTTTGAACCCGTGCTGGTTTTCACCAAGGGCGAGCAGTTCTTCCCCCTCGACGTGGAACGCTATGTGCGCGAATGCAGCCTGTGGGAGCATTCGCCCGATGGCGAGGAACAGGTGCTCGTGCGCCAGGGCGACCTGACCCTCGACGAACTGGTCAAAATGCGCCCGGCGCCCTTCCGCACCGTCCACTTCCTGCGCTTCATCGAAACCCTCAGCCTGACAGATGCGGCGCAAGCCCTGGCATCCCAGGCTGGTCTGCGCTATCAACTGCAGAACTACTTCCACGCCGGTCTGGGACGCCTGGCGCGCGGCGGCTTCCTGCCCCGCCTGGCAGATGCCGTCTTCTCGCTCTCGTTCCTCCTGCGCGGCAAGGTCTCGGCGGCAACCGCCGCCGCGGCAGAACTGGTCTACAACCGCATGATGCGCAGCGACGACCGGCGCGTCTATTACGCCCGCATTGTGCGGCGCAATGGCTGGATCATCCTGCAGTACTGGTACTTCTATTGCTACAACTCCTGGCGCTCCGGCTTCCACGGCGTCAACGACCATGAATCCGACTGGGAGACCGTCTCCGTCTACCTCTACGAGCAGGATGGATATCTGCACCCCGAGTGGTGCGCCTTCGCCTCGCATGATTTCAAAGGTGCAGACCTGCGCCGGCGCTGGGATGATGAGGCTGAACTGACCCTGCAGGACGGTCACCCGCTCGTCTACGTCGGCGCGGGGTCGCACGCCGCCTACTTCCGCCCGGGCGAATACCAGGCGGAGGTCAGCCTGCCCCTGCCGTCCTGGCTCTCGGGCATGGTGCGCACCTGGAACCGTTTCTGGACCGAGGTGCTCGGTCAGCCGCCTGCCAACCCGTTCCGCATCCCCTTCGTGGATTATGCCCGCGGCGACGGTCTGCACATCGGACCGGGAGCCTGGACCGGCGTGGACATCGACGAATCCACGCCCTGGGTCAGCCAGTACCGCGGCTTGTGGGGCTTGTATGCGCGTGACCCAATCTCCGGCGAGAACGCCCCCGCCGGACCGATGTACAACCGCGATGGCTCGCCGCGCGAAGCCTGGTACGACCCGCTGGGTTTTGTCGGTCTGGACAAGGTCCCGCCGCCTCCGCAGGCGCTGCGCCTGCTGGCATCCGAATGCGATCAGATCAGCCAGCGCCAGGAGGAATTGGAACGCATCATCCCCGACCGCAACGAAAAACTGCAAGCCATGGGCGCAAAACTGCGCGGCATGGAGGAGAATCCCCACCTGGCAAGGCAGTATGCCAGCCTGGAAAAGAAACTCAACAGCCTGTCGGAGGAGGTCAAGGGTCTGCGGCGCGAACAATCCGAGAACACCTCCCTGCTGCAAAGCCTCAACCACCGCCTGGAGAGATTGCGCGCCGGCATGAGCGGCGACCCGCGCGCCCACCTGCGCCACCTGGCGGTCCCGGTCACGACCATCGAGACCCGCTTCAGCAATGCCGCCGAGACCTGGGCGGCGGTCAGCCTGAGCCTGATGCTCTTTGCCATTGCCGGCTTGATCTTCCTGGCGCCAGCCTTCCTGTGGACCGGGCTGGGGGTCATCTTCATCTCCTTCCTGGTGCTGGAATCGATCCTGCGCGGCGCATTCGTGGGCACGCTCTCGCGCCTGAGCGTGGTGCTGGCGATGATCGCCGCCCTCATACTCTTCGTCCAATTCTGGAAATACATCATCGTCGGCTTGCTGCTGGTCATGGGCATCTACCTGCTCTACGAGCGCCTGCGTGAAATGACCAGTTAAACGAACGCTCCCCGCAGGGAAGTTCCAGCGGGGAGCGGCTTGCACGAGCGGTTGAGAACTACGCTTCCACTTTCACAGGCGATTCGGCTGGCGTTCCAGCCTCCGCTTCGGGTTGCAGGCTTTCCAGAGCTTTCATCTCGCGGTAGGTCAGCGTCCAGACGTTGGACTCGTAGAGCATGTACCAGCCACCCAGGAGCGTGAGCGGGGCGAACAGGATGGTGAAGAAGAAGGGCAGCGCCACCAGTCCGCCGATGATGCCTGCCAGCACGGGACCGGTGAACAGGCTGGCAATGCCGAAGGCGATCAGCCCCGGGATGGCAGCCACCAGCAGAGCCGGGATGAGCAGGACGACATAGACCGGGATGAGCAGGAAGAAGGCGATCATACCCGCGATGCCGTAACCGATCCCGATGCCGAGCATGATCAGCCACATCACGGCGGCGCTCTTCCAGTTGCGCTTGAACATCGCCCAGCCGCGCCGGAATGAGTCACCCACACGCGTGCCTTCCAGGGCTGCGGCGCGCCCGATGAACTGGCGCAGCAGGCGCAGGAAGACCATCACCAGGGAGAGCAGCATGAGGAAGATGAATGAACAGCCGATGGCGGTGATCGCGCTGGCAACAGCCATGCGCGCCGTCCCGTTCACCATGCTGATGAAGAACAGGATGCCCAGCCCCAGCAGCACCAGCCCGACCAGCATCGCCGGCAGGTTGACGATCAGGTCGATGACCCACAGGCGGAAGGCGCGCCGATCCCAGCCCAATTTCCAGCCGGCTTTAAAACCGAGCTGGGTGCCGTCCTGCTCGTACCCGTCCACCATGCGCAGCACCGCCGTCTCGGAGACATAGCGCACGAAAGCGAACAGCACCGAGAGCAGGATGATGAGCACAAGAAATATCACGCCGATCCAGATGAAGGTCGAAATATACTCATCCGGATGCTCGAACATCGGCGCTACGTCCTGTTCGAACCAGGCGTTGAACTCCTGCCATGCCTCACCGGGCTGGTAGGTGCCAGGGTGGTCGGAAGGTCTTGGCGTGTTGCCGCTGAATTGATATCCAGAGCCGCTTCCGCTGCTTACAGAGCCGGCGGTGATCGCCAGCAGTATGCCGAAGATCCAGAGAACCTTGTAGTTCCACAGGATATGCCAGGCACGTTTGAGGATCTTGCTAAAATCGATCATGGTTGCTTCTCCTTTCAAGAAGGTGGATCCAGGGTCAGGATTGCGAGGCGATCGCGGGGCTCTTCATCGGGCGCGGTCCTCGCCACCGCCACCAGACGACCAGCCAGCCCCAGTACAGCAGGATGATGACTGCCTGCAGGAAAAAACCGCTCAAGAGGTTGAAACCGAACACGCTGACCTCATTCAGCGCCGAGACGGTGGGCAGTGTCTCCGCCGGGACCGCCCCGAACAGGCTCATGGCGGGTTCATACCAGCCCGCCTGCTGGGCGCTGTTCAACCAGCCCGCACTGCTGCCCAGCAGACCGGTGCTGTCTGCCAGCGTGATGAAACTGGTCAGCGCGAAGAGCGTGCGCACGAAGAACCAGGCGGAGAGCAAACCCGCCGGGACGAGCCACCAGGCAAGCGAACCCGGCTTGGGCGGGCGGTCGCGCAGGCTGCGGCGCGGCAGTTTCAAACCCAGGTTGGCAGCGAAGCGCTCGGCAGGCATGAACGCCGGCGCAGGCGCCGCCTGGATCAGGTCCGAGACCC
>JBFYSG010000225.1:0-3109 GCA_041301835.1 Chloroflexota bacterium
TGCGGGCGGCGTAATCGCCGCTCAGCATGGTGCCGTCCGCGCCCTTCACCGAGGACATGTCCACGTTCAGCAGGTGCGAGTTGGTGCCGCCAAAGGGGATGCGGAAGCCGCGTTCCTTCAGCCGTTCCGACATCGCCAGGGCGTTCTTGATCGTCTGGCGCTGCAGTTTTTCGAACTCGCGCGTGCGCGCCAGTTTGAAGGTCAGCGCCAGGGCGGCGAAGATGTGCACGTGCGGTCCGCCCTGTTCACCCGGGAAGACCGCCCGGTCGAGCAGACCGGCAAGTTCGGGGTCGGTCGTCATGATGATCGCGCCGCGCGGTCCGTCCAGCGTCTTGTGCGTGGTGGAGGTGATGACGTGGGCGTAGCCCATCGGCGAGGGCACCACCCCGGCAGCCACCAGCCCGCCGATGTGCGAGATATCCGCCAGCAGGTACGCCTCGGCGGCATCCGCGATCTGGCGGAAGCGCTTCCAGTCGGGGATCCACGGGTAGGATGAGTAGCCGCAGATGATCATCTTCGGCTTGTGTTCCTTGGCGAGCGCCAGCACGGTATCGTAGTTGATCTGCTCGTTGTGCGGATCGATGGTGTACGAGACGATCTTGAAATACTTGCCGGAACGGTTGGCGGGCGAGCCGTGCGTCAGATGCCCGCCGTGGAACAGGTCCATCCCCATGACCGTATCGCCCGGGTTGACCAGCGCCTGGTACACGGCGTTGTTGGCGGGCGCGCCGGAGAGCGCCTGCACATTGACGTAGATCTGCTCGGGCTTGATGTTGTTGGCGGCAAAGGCTTCAGCGCAGCGGCGGCGCGCCAGCGCCTCGATCGCGTCGGCGTATTCCGTGCCCTTGTAATAGCGCGGGTCGGAGAGCCGCCGGAACTCCGCCAGGCGCAGCGGGAAATCCAGGATCTCATCCTGGGTCATGATCTGCGTGGCGCGCGGCGCGTAGCCCTCGGCATAGATGTTCTGGAAGGCGCTCGCCATCGCCTCGCGCACCGCCAGCGGTGCCTGGCTTTCGGACGGGATGAGGATCAACTTGCGGTACTGCCGCTCCGCCTCGATCTGGGTCATTTTGTACACTTCTGGGTCGAGATCGGCAAGCGAACCGCGGAAAAGGAAGTCGGACATGGATGGTTCTCCTGTGGGCTTGTTGGGTTCTGGCAGGTAAACGCCACCTGGCGGGTGAATTGTAGGACGAGTCAGGGAGCGGGTCAAGTGAACAATGACAGGCATTCCTGCGGTAATTCGCCACTATTCGGGGCTGGCGGCAGGCGTGCCGTCCGCTGGGATGGACCCCCGCCCCAGTTGCCCGGCAAAATGCGCCGTCACCAGCCCGCCGTACACCAGCGCCGCCGGCAGCAGCAGTAAGAAGGTTAACGACGAGAGCAGGAAGAGCAGGTTGAATACCGCCAGCCAGACGACCAGGAAGACCAGGAAATAGTCCATGAAACGCGGGCGCGCCAGCCGCCACAGCCCCGCCGGGCTGGCAGCCTGCCAGACCGTCCCGCCGCCTGCCAGCGAGACCATCATCGGCTGGATGAAGAACATATAGACCCAGGAGAAGATGAAAAGAAAACCCAGCACGCACAGCAGCACGCCGCCGAAGAGCAGCAGCACCATCTCATCCGGCACGGCGCCGATCAGCACCGCCGGGACGACGTACAGCGCCAGGCTGACCAGCAGCAGGGGCAGCAGCCAAAGCGCGTTGACCAGGGCGAACATCCCGCCCAGTCTCCAGAAGGTCTTCCAATCCTTGAATTCCGGCAGGGCTGGTTCCACGCCCAGCGCCACCCGCCGCGCCACCTCGATCGTCCAGCCCAGCACCGGCGCCGCCCCGACCAGCGTGCACGTCAGCAGGCTGGCGACCAGCAGTTTGCGCCACCAGCGTGGATCCTTGAACACGAACGCGAAGGGTGAAATGTAATCGAGCATGGCTGCCTCCGGCTCCATTGTACTTCGTCCCGCCTCTAAAACGTCCCGTGGCTATAACGTACCGAAGATTTCAAACCTTCGGGACGTTTTGTCACCAGGTTCCAGACCTTCGGGACGTTTTGTTACAGGCTTCAAACCTTCGTGGCGTTTTATTATCACAAAGTTCCATGCCTTCGTGACGATGATGCATATAATAGTGATAGTGAGGTGTAAGATGCCTTATCGCGGTGATCCCTTTGCCCAGGGTCAGTATTATCATATTTACAATCGCGGGGCGGGGAAGGTGAAGATCTTCTTCAACGATGGAAATTACCGCTATCTCCTGCGCCTCGTGGAGCAGCAGCACGAAAAACACGGCGCGGCGGTCATCGCCTACTGCCTGATGCCAAATCATTACCACTTTTTGCTTAGGCAGGAGACAGACGAACCCTTGTCCGGGTTTATACAGGTGCTCTTTAATGCGTATGTACAGGCATTGAATCTCCAACAAGAACGAACAGGAACTTTATTCGAAGGGCGATTCAAACACAAATGCATTGATAAATGGGAATACTTGATGGTTGTATGCCGGTACATTCACTTGAATCCTGTCAAAGCAAAACTGACCGCGCAGCCTGAAGGTTGGGCGTATTCCAATTATCGGGAGTGGATCGGATTGCGGCAGGGTGCATTGGTGGATAAAGACTTCGTTCTTGATCATTTTTCAAGCGCGGCGGATTATGTTCAATTTGTGAATGATGATGAGAATGAGGGGGTTGAGAACATCAAGGCTTACCTGTTTGACTGATCCGCGCCAAGGAAAGAACGTCCCGAAGGTTTTAAACCTTCGGGACGTTTCACGCATAAAAAAAGAACCACCTCTCGGTGATCCTGTGGGCGCAAGGGGACTCGAACCCATGACCTTCTCTGTGTAAGAGAGACGCTCTAACCAACTGAGCTACCTGTGCCGCGCAGCGGTATGCGCTGAAGTGTTGTGGGCGCAAGGGGACTCGAACCCATGACCTTCTCTGTGTAAGAGAGACGCTCTAACCAACTGAGCTATGCGCCCAACTGAACATCCTGTGCCGCGCCGCGCTATGCGCCCGGGCGCGCTGATTATACCGCGAAGCAATTCTCACCGGTATAATAGGCTACACGTCACTCCGAACACATCCCGGGAGAGGAACCATGCGCATCATA
>JBFYSG010000229.1:0-18850 GCA_041301835.1 Chloroflexota bacterium
TGCGTCAGGGGTCGCTACGACCGCTTCTTCACCGACGACGAGCGCGCCTGGTTGAGCACCATGCCCCCGGACGACCTCTCCCCCGAGATCGGTCTCCTCCGCTTCTGCATCGAGCGCTTCACCGGGTCGCTCAGCGGGCGCACCGTCACCATCCCCAACCTGCGCCTCGTCGCCAGATCCCTCGAGATCCTTGGCAAACTCATCTCCGCCCAGATGGAAGTCCACTCCCCCCTCGACGAATTCAACGCCATCGTGGATGAAACCTTACGCCTTACCCGCATCAAGTTGGGTCTCCTACCGCCCGATCCCGTCCCGGAACCTGCTCAACCGCCGGACGGACACGCCCCGTTGGAGCCGGGTTTGCCTCCGTTCCGGGAAGCTGAGGGCGCTGGGGAAAATACCCCCTGCCCTATTCCAGAGCCGTCCGGGTCCATGCAGGCGGGCAGACCCGCCTCCCGCCTCCGGAAACCCTCCATCCGCCCGCCGCCTGCCCTGGCGGTCTAGGTCACAATTGACCCCGAAGCGGAGCGAGTGGGAGGGTAACATGACACGCCGGGTACGACATATATCCCCGCCTTCTTAAGATCCTGCCCGCCAGGATGTGCCCAACCTCGCTTCCTATCCTCTTTCTGCGCCTGTATCCTGCTTATTTCGACCTCTACCCGCCAGGAAACCACCTGATGATCCCCTCGAAACCCTCCATTCCCATCGGAACCAGCCCAACCTGCCTCTGTGTGGAGGTCGGGGCACGATTTGTCGTGCCTGCTGGCACATCGAACACCCAAAACCCGCAGGGCTTGCCCACTTGGGACTTCCCGTTCCTCCCGTTCCTCCAAAATGGAACGCGATTCTACGCCACGGCAGGATGTCCCGGAAGGGGGATTGAAATACGCCCCGGAATAGGCTACGATGGGGATGGTTGCTTGCCCAGAGAGGAGACATCATGTTCAAGGGAAAAACGCTCATCGGCTTCATCATGTTCGTCCTGATCCTTTCCGCCTGTTCACTGCAGGGCATACCCGCCGGGACCGAGGCGACCGCCCCGCCCGCGGACGACCCCGCGCCGCCGGACGGGGATGCCACCCCGACCGCCACGCTCACGCTCGTCACAACCGGGACGGACGCTGCCCCGATCGTCAGCGTCTCGATGGACACCAACTGCCGCACGGGGCAGGGCGCGGCTTTCGATTACGTCGGCGCGCTGATGGTGGGTGAGACTGCCGAAGTGCTCGCCCGCGACACCAGCGGGCATTTCTTGTACATCCGCAACCCGGATGGGGACGGCTACTGCTGGATCTGGGATGAGTATGCCACCATCCTCGGTGAGGTCCTGAACCTGCCCGCTTACACGCCCATGCCCACCCCGACCCCCATGCCGGCTTTCAGCGCGGTCTTCAAGAACATCGAACAATGTGTCACCTGGTACAACGTCGAGTTGGAAGTAACCAACACCGGCGAGGTGACCTGGGAATCCTACCAACTGTACCTAGAGAACACCAGCCTCTCCCTTGACGATACCATCTCGGATGACCGCTTTGCCGATTGTTACGCCTGCGGATGCGATTACGTCGATCTTTCGCTCGCGCCCGGGGTGACCGGTACCCTCGGCTCACGCCCCTTCATGGACCACGTCCCGCACGGTGAATCCTTCTACGCCGAATTGATGCTCTGCACCCAGAACGGGCTGGCGGGTCAGTGCCTGACCCAGGTGCTGACCTTCACGGTGCCGTAAGTCCGGAGGAGGGATCAAAAAGCGAACATCAAGACTAGGTCGTTGACGTTCGTGCCGGTGGGACCGGGCTTTAACAGGTCGTCCAACGCTTCGAAGAAGGGGTATGAGTCGTTGCGCGCCAGGCAGGCGCCGGGGGTCAAGCCGAGTTCACGGGCGCGGCGGTGGGTCTCCCCGCTGACCACCGCGCCGGCGGCAGGAGTGCTCCCATCCTCGCCATCGCTGGCGAGCGTGACCAGCAGGACGCCGGGGAAACCCGCCAGTTCGGTCACCGCCGCCAGCGCCAGTTCGGTGTTGCGCCCGCCCCTGCCATCCCCCGCCAGGGTCACGGTCGTCTCGCCGCCGCAGACCAGGCAGGCGGGCGGCGCGACCGGCTCACCGGTGCGGCAGGTCTGGCGCAGCAGGGTGGCGAGTTCAAAAGCCGCCTGGCGGGCTTCACCCTGCAGGTCTGCCCGCAGGAGATAGGGCGTAAAGCCCTCCTGCTCCGCCTGCCTCAACGCCGCCTGCGCCGAGAGCAGGTTGCTCCCCACGATGAGGTTCTGAACGCGGGCGAAGAGCGGGTCGCCGGGCTTGGGCGTTTCCACCGCGGACTCCAGGCATTCCAGGATGGAGGCAGGCAGGTGCGCCGCGAGGTCGTACTTCTCCCAGACCGCCAGGGCATCGGCAAGCGTGGAAGGGTCGGGCGCGCTGGGACCGGAGGCGATGGCTTCCAGCGGGCTGCCGACCACGTCCGATAGGATCAGGCTGATGAGGGCGGCGCCATTCGATGAACGCGCCAGCCCGCCGCCCTTGAGGCGGTCGAGGCGGCGGCGCAGGGTGTTGATCTCGTCGATGCGCGCCCCGCAAGCCAGCAGGCGGGCGGTGAGCGCGCCCAGATCCGACAAACTCAGCCCCTCCGGCGGGGCGCTGAGCAGGGCAGAGCCGCCGCCCGAGATGAGACACAGCAGCAGGTCGTCCGCCCCCAGGCTGGAGACCAGAGCCAGCGCCTGCTCCCCTGCCCGCAGACTGCGCGCACCCGGGACGGGATGGTCACCCGCCAGCCGCTCCACGACCGGCGGCAGGGAAAGCCCTTCCACGGGTTGTTTGCAGACCAGCAAGCCAGCCGAGAGGTCACGCCCCAACACATCCACGGCGGCGGCGGTCATCGCAGGGGCAGCCTTGCCGAGAGCCAGCAGGCAGATGCGGCGGTACGCCTTCAGATCGTAGTCCCGCCCCGAGACGGTCAGGGTGTCTCCCTGGCGCTGCAGGGCGCGGCGCACAGCCTCACCCGGGTGCGCCGCGGCGATGGCAGCCGCCAGGATGCGGGTGATGGCTTCGCCCTGCGGATGCCGGCGCAGGGTGGCGGTCGTGAAAGCCTCGGCAGGAATCATGTTCGTATGATAGCATTAAACCATGCCCAAACCCAGAGTCTTCGTCATGCGCCGCCTGCTCGAACCCGGGCTGAGCCTGGTGCAGGACTTTTGCGAGGCGGATATCTGGAGCGGGGAACTGCCCCCCAGCCGCGCCGAGATCCTGCGCCGCGTGCCGGGTGTGCAGGGGCTGGTCAGCCTGCTGACCGACCGGGTGGACGCCGCCGTGATGGAGGCTGCAGGACCCGCCTTGCAGGTGATCAGCAACTGCGCCGTGGGCGTGGACAACGTGGACCTGCCTGCCGCCAGCGCACGGGGCATCCCGGTGGGGAACACGCCCGGGGTGCTGACCGAAGCGACCGCCGATCACACCTTTGCGCTGCTGCTCGCCGCCGCCCGGCGGGTGGTGGAAGGCGAACGGCAGGTTCGGCGCGGCGGCTGGAAGACCTGGAGCCTGGACGGTCTGCTTGGCGCGGATCTGCACGGCTCCACGCTCGGGATCGTCGGCTACGGGCGCATCGGGCGGGCGGTTGCCCGGCGCGCGGCGGGTTTTGGCATGCGCATCCTGTTCTGCGAGACAACCCCCGCCCCCCCGGAGCCGGGCGTGGCGGCGGAGTTGGTGGACTTCAATACCCTGCTGAAGGAGTCGGATTTCCTCTCGCTGCATTGCCCGCTGAACGAGGAGACCCGCAACCTGATCGACGCGCTTGCCCTGGGGAAGATGAAGCCGGGCGCCATCCTGGTCAACACGGCGCGCGGCGCGGTGGTGGATATGCAAGCGCTCCACGCTGCCCTGCAGGCGGGCAGGCTGGCTGCGGCGGCGTTGGATGTCACCGTCCCGGAACCCCTGCCCACCGATCACCCGCTGTTGGAACTTGAAAACTGCCTGGTCACCCCGCACATTGCCAGCGCCAGCCGCCGGACGCGCTCGGAGATGAGCCGCATGGCGGCTGAGAACCTGATCGCGGGTTTAAAAGATCAGCCCCTGCCGCACTGCGTCAACCCGGAGGTCTATACCAAGTAGATTCTCACCCATCAGCAGGCTGGGATGGGTGTGCCCTGCCGGCAGTCCGTCAGGGGGCGCTTCGCATCACCAGGATGGCAGCCATCGTTTCGCTGTTGTTGTGAAAATCGAGGATGATCTTTCTCTCGTCCCGGGTGCAGCCCAGCAGCAACTTGACCTCAACATCCTTCTTGTAGAGGTCCACGCTGCAGACGACCGCATCCAGGCTTGCCTGCGCCCTTGAGCCGCGCCAGGCATCCAGTTCGTGCCCATCACCGCTGGTTGTTCCCTTGAGATAGCCATAGTCCAGGGGATACACAAGGGAAGGATAGCGCGGGTGCGCCGAGCCTTTGGGGCGGTCGATGACCAGGTCTGCCGACCGGATCAACGTATCCAGGGTTGCCCAAAACTCCTTATCCAAGACCGCCTCCTCCATGATCTTGACCGCCTGCCAGGTGGATCACTGATCGTTTGACAGCGAGACCGGCTTCCCCGCCGCGGCGGAGGCGTGCAGTGCCTGGATGGCGGCGATCGTGCCGCGGCTGTCCGCCAGGCTGACTGCCGGAGGCGCGCCGTTGAGGACCGCATTCGCCATGTCCTCCACCTCGCCAACGTAGGTGGTGGTGCCTTTGATCGCCAGGGCGCTGGTGTTGCCCCTGCGCGTCAGGTAGAGCGACTCTTTAACCCCGGGGGTGAACGGGTGCGCCACCACCAGCGAGGCTTCGTCCCCGATGACCTCGATGAAGGTGTGGTAAGGCGCCGCCATGCTGACATCGAACTGAACATAGGCATCCGTCGGGAAGCGCATCTGCGCCACGAAGGTCTCGTCCACGCCGGTCGCGCCGGTCGTCCCCCAACCGAAGACCTCCAGCGGTTCGGCGCCAAGAACGAAGCGGGCATACCCAAGCGGGTAGATGCCTACATCCCACAGGCAGCCGCCCCCCAGCGCAGGGTCCAGGCGGTAATTGCCCGCCTCGGTGCCATTATATAGAAAGGAGCCGCGCAGCAGTCTGACGCGCCCCAGTTTGCCAGCCTGCACCAGGTCGCGCACCTCCAGCGTCTGGGCATGGGTGCGGTACATCACGGCTTCTGCCACGACCCTCTGGTACTGCCGCGCCGCGCAAGCGATGGCATCCACCTCGGCGGTGGAAAGCGCCAGCGGTTTCTCGCACAGTACATGCTTCCCGGCTTGCAGGGCGCGGATGGTCCATTCGGCGTGCAGGCTGTTGGGCAGTGGGTTGTAGATCACCTCCACTTCCGGGTCTGCCAGCAGGGCTTCATAACTGGCGTGGGCGCGCGGGATCTTGTTACGGCGGGCATATGCTTGCGCCTTTTCCGGGTCGCGGCTGGCAACCGCCAGCAGGGTGTTGCGGCTGGAGCGGCGCAGGGGCTCGAAGAGCGCCTGGTTGATGTGTGCGGTGGACAACAGTCCCCAGCGCAGTTTACGGGTCATGGATCCCTCCGGGGCGGGCAGTCGGCGGAAACCCGCGCCTGGGTCAAGTATAATCCGAACATGCCCAAGCCCGGCAGGCAACCCAACCTCCTGCAGCGCCTCGGCGCGCTGATCGGCTGGACCAGCCACAGCAGCGTGCTGCTGGGCGGGTTCCTGCTGGTCATCCTGCTGATCGTTTATATCTGGTGGCCCCTGGCGATGGAGGCGCTGCGCTACGTGGATTGGGACGGGGCGTGGTGGCGCTACATGGACTGGCTGCTGCTGGGTGTCTTCCTGTTCATGTCCCTGACGATCATGGCGCGTGCCGACCTGCGCGTGGATGGCTGGATCGTGCTGGTCGGGGCGGTGGGCGGGCTGGTGATCGAATCTTGGGGCACGCAGACCAACCTGTGGTTCTACTACACTGCGGAACGCCCGCCGCTGTGGATCATCCCCGCCTGGCCTATTGCCAGCCTGTCGATCGACCGCATCACCAGGCTGTTCGACCACCTGCTGACCCGGGGGCAGCGCGCCCGTCCTGGCGCAGGGCTGTCATCCGCCGCCTTCCGCCGGATCTACTGGCTGGTGTTCCCCGCTTTCCTGGTGCTGATGCTGGTCTTCGTCGCCCCGACCTTCGATAAATCCTACAGCCTGCTGGCGACCCTGCTGGTGGTGCTGTTGATCCTGACCCCCACCGATCACCGCCTGGCAGTGCTGACCTTTGCGGCGGGCAGCGCACTGGGCTATTTCCTGGAACTGTGGGGTACCACGCGCCAGTGCTGGACCTATTACACCTACCAGACACCGCCCCTGTTCGCCGTGCTGGCGCACGGCATGGCGGCGGTCGCCTTCTGGCGCGCCGGGCTGGTGGTGAAGAACGCCTGGGGGAAAATAAACAGCAGGTCACGCTGGAAACGTGACCTGCAGGAACCTTGATCGTTCAGCGTCCGGCGAATTATTACGGGAATACCGGCAGGAAATGGGACAGGGCGCCGTTGGCGGCATCCGAGACCCACAAGCCGCCCAGCCCATCCGAGACGATGCCGGAGGGGATCTGGAAGGCGCCGGTCGAGCAGCCATCCCAGACGCGCAGTGTTTCACCCGCCTGGGAGAATTGGATCACGCGGCATTGTTCCGGGTCGGTGACAAAGACGCTGCCGTCCAGCCCGATGGCGATGAAGGGCTTGTTCTCCAGCGACTGCCCGTACCAGCCGAAGACGGGCCATTCCGCCACGGCGGTGTAATAGATGCCGTCCTCGTCGGGCATGAAGACCTGCACGCGCTGATTCCAGGTATCGGTGACATAGACCATGCCGGCTTCATCCACCGCCACCGCCACGGGTTCGTCCAGTTGCCCAGAGCCCAAACCGGGCTCGCCGATGTGCGTGATGGTGTTGCCGTCCTGGTCGAAGACGATGATGATCTTGTTGCCCGTATCCGCCACGTAGACGCGTCCCTGGTTGTCCACCGCCAGACCGCGCGGACCGTAGAAGCCGGTCTCCAACCCGCCGAGGGTGTAGGTGCTCCACATGGTCAGGAAGGTGCCGTCGGGGGTGAACTTCTGGATGCGGAAGTTCCAGGTATCCGCCACGTAGACGCTGCCGTCCGGTCCGACCGCCACGCCCCAGGGTTCGTTGAAAGTCCCGCCGGGCGCCTCCTCACCTGCCAGCAGGTTGGCGAAGGTGCCCCAGACATTGATCACGCCGCCATCCGGGGTGATGTGCTGGATGCGGTGGTTGAGCGAATCAGCGATGTAGAGCGTGCCGTCCGGGGCGACAGCGATCTGGCGCGGGTACTCGAAGTAGCCCAGGTCGGGTCCGGGCAAGCCCAGGATCAGATCCTGCGCGGCGGGGACGGTGAGGGCTTCATAAGGATCCACCGGGTCGGGCAGGGGCTGCGCCTCGGCACCGTAGGGCCACAACTGGTCGACCAGGTCCTTGCGGTAGTAGGTGAGCATGCGCTCCGCCACGCCCCAGTCCTTTAAGGTATAAGCATCCGGGTTGTTGCGCAGGATGCCCCACTCGGTGTAATCGCGGTTGAACCAGATCTGCCAGACCGCGCTCTGGACGGCGCGATCCTTGAATACCGGCTTGATGTGCAGCCAGGCGTATTCCAGGTAGCCGAACACGTTCATATCGGGCACGGTTTCGCCGAGTTCGGCATACTCCCCCGAAAGCGCGGCGCGGCGCTCGTTCTCGATGTTGATCCATTTCAGCGACCAGTAATCCTGGTTCTGCCACCACAGGCGCATCCCGCTCACCTCGATGTAGTTCTCCTGCACCACGGGCGCCATCTGGGAGGACTTGCCAAAGTCGGTGGCGATGATCAGCGCCCGGCGGACATCGCGCGAGGGGCTCGTATCGAAGTCGATCTTGTTGGGGTAGCGGCGCAGGTACCACCAGAAGGGGTAGCGCACCATGTTATCGTACGCCACGACCACATCGGTGGAGCCGGTCGTACGGTAGGAGATCTCCTCGATCTGCTCGTAGAGGTCCTTGGGGTCCGGGGCGGCATGGGCATAGACCATGTATTCCAGCGGGTAGTCGTAGTTGATGAACGCGGCACGGTAGGCGGTGCGCAAGGTCTGGACTGCGAGCACACCGAACAGAGCCAGCACCAGGGCGCGCGCCGCCAGCCGCCAGTTCCATTTTGCCAGGCGGACCCAGGGTTTGGTCTCGAACAACCAGCCAATACCCCAGGCGGTTGCCAGGATCATCGGCAGGGTTATATGGCATGTGATCCAGGGCATGCGCTCACCGGCGATGGAGAAGATGCCCAGGCTGAACAGCGACCAGTAGACCATCAGCGCGGCGGTGGGGACGGGCTGCTCGCTCCCTTCCATGTCCGCGACCGGCTCGAACGGCTTGCCCGGCGCCGAGCGCCACAATCTGCCAAAGGAGGCGATCAGCACCGTCACCAGCGTGCCCAGGGCAGGCAGGTATTCGTACATGGGGATCTGCACGAGGGCGTAATAGAAATAAGGCTGACCGCCGCGGCCTTCGAAATGCTGGGCGAACCAGTAGGCATACGAACCGACAAAACCGCTGCCCAGCATGCGCGGCTCGGTGAAGAAGGTGGTGTACAGCACGATGGTCGGCACCAGGAAGATGGCGGCAAAGAAGATCCAGCGCTTGCCGAACCACCAGATGCCCAGGGCAGCGGCGATGCCCAGCAGGACCAGCACGGAAATGCCGATGCGGATATAACCGTCGGTGGTGTAATCCTGCGCCTGGTAGCCCAGCAGTTGGATCGGTATGGCGGAAAGCAGGGGCAGGATCAGTGTACCGATCAGCATGATAAGGTCGAGCGAGCGCTCGGAGCGCAAACCCGCCCAGGTAAAGCCGCGCACGATCGCCACCCCCGCCCAGACGGCGGCACCCAGCCCGGCAATACCCAGGATGGCGACCAGCGCCATGCCGCCGGCAGGTGCGGAAGCCTCCTTCGGCTGCGCGGGGTCCACTTCCAGGGGCACGGTCGTTTCGGGCAGGACGGCGGAAACTCCTTCGGGCTTGACCTCCCGGTAGACCACTGCGGCAGAGATGACCAGCAGGATTGCCAGCAGGACCCCCAGCAGGAAGAAAGTGCGCAGGCGCGGCTGTGCCCATTGCCGGCGTGCCACGCGGTCGATGAAGTACAGGAACAGGAAGATGAAGATGCCCCCGGCGAACATGTACGAGGTGGCTTTATCGGTGAAATGCAGGGCATTGGCGAGGGCAAACAGGTACAGGGTCCAGGTCTCGCCGCGTTCCAGGTAGCGCAGGACAGAATACAGCAGCAGCATCGCCCACAGGACGATGAAGATCTCGTTGCGGGCATAACGCCCGTAGAACAGCAGGTAGGGCGAGATGAGCAGTAGGACACCCGCAACGAGCGCGCCGACCCGCCCCAGGTAGCGGCGGAACAACAGCAAGCCGATGACGATCGTCCCCACCCCGAACAGGGCGGCAGGGATGCGGGTGGTGAAGTCGTTATCACCGAACAGGGCATAGGAGAGCGCGATCATGTGGAACTGAAGCGGTCCATGGCTCATGGGGTCATAGACATAGCCGCGCCCCGTGTACAGGCTGTAGGTGGGGACGACATGGTTGACCTCGTCGTGGCTCATGGTGCGGGCGCCCAGGTCGTAGAAGCGGGTGACGACTGCCGCCACCAGGATGAGCACCACCAGCAGGGTCTCATAGGTGGCAGGGATCCAGCGCCGCAGGGGCGTATCCAGCCGGGAGGCAGGTTGGGGTTCAGGGTTCAGCGGGGCATCAGGGTTCATTGAGGCATCAGGGTTCATTGGGACAATTGTACCAAAATCATCCTGCGCGGTGGTTGGATTTTCTTCGGAGAGGCTCAAGTTCGCTCCCAACGGGCATAGACCGCCTGCGAGAGCATCCGTCCGGCGGAGGCTTCCACGGTGACCAGTTCGCCGCAGGTCAGTCCCCCGCCCCTGCGGGCGCCCAGCATGCCTGCCAGGGCTTCACGGGCATGCAGGGCAGGCAGTTTCACGGCGTAGACCGTCAGCACCACGAAGAGCGGCGTCTCGCTCAACACCTGCCGGCAGGCAGCCAGCAGTTCCGGCAGGGATTTGAAGACCTCCCAGACCTCGCCCTTGGGACCGCGCCCGAACTTGGGCGGGTCCAAGATGAGACCGTCGTATTTCACCCCGCGGCGGGCTTCGCGTTGCACGAATTTGAGCGCATCCTCCACGATCCAGCGGATCGGGCGCTCTTCCAGCCCGGAGAGCGCCTGGTTGGCGCGCGCCCAGGCAACAGACTTCTTCGAGGCATCCACGTGGGTGACCATTGCCCCCTGGCGGGCGCATGCCAGGCTTGCCAGCCCGGTGTATCCGAACAGGTTCAGCACCCTGATCTCGCGGTTCGAGGCTTTCCGCCCGGAGGCGATCTGTGCCCCCATCCAGTCCCAGTGTGCGGCGCACTCTGGAAAAACGCCCAGGTGGCGCCCCGGGGTGGTCATGACTGTGAAGCGCAGGTCGCCATAGACCATCTCCCATTGTTCAGGGATCGGCTTGCGGCGCAGCCAGTGCCCGCCGCTCTCCTCGCCCGTGGGCTGGAAGACCGCATCGGCGGCTTCCCAGCGCGAGGCGGGCAGGCTGGGCGCCCAGAGCGCCTGCACCTCAGGTCGGACGAAGGTGTACCTGCCGAAACGTTCCAGTTTCAAGCCGTTGCCTGAATCCAGGAGCGCGTAATCTTTCCAATCGGGGGAGGCAAGGATGTTGATCTCAGGCATCGTATTAAACGGGGGGGAAAATGACCATGAAAATTGCCTATCAAAAAAGCAAGAACCACTTGCAATTCCCACCGAAATTGTGCTAAAATATGCGCATAAGTGGTAGGAAGTGGGACGAAGTGGGACGCCGGAAGAACCGGCGTTCATGATTATAAGAGAGAATTAGAACGTATGTTTCTTAACCAATACCACCACTCCTTCGATGACAAAGGTCGCCTGACCATTCCGGCGAAGTTTCGCATCCTGCCGGAAGAGGGCGCCTTCGTGATCCAGGGACTTGACCGCAACCTGATGGTCCTGCCCCCGGATGTCTTCCGGTTGATCTATGACCGCTTGATGACCATGAGCCTGACCGATCCGGGAGCCCGCCTGCTTCGGCGTGTCATCCTTGGGAACGCCCTGCAGGTCTCGCCGGACAGCGCCGGGCGCATTCTGCTCACACCCAACTTGCGGGAATTTGCCGATCTGCAAAACGAGGTCGTTTTTGTCGGTCAGGGCGATTATTTCGAGATCTGGTCGCCCAGCCTGTGGCAGGAGCAGGAAAAACAGGTCAACGATGCCGAGAACAACGCCAAACGCTTCGCCACATTGGACCTGAGAACCCGCTGATATGTCTCAGGCGCACCAACCAGTACTTTACAAAGAGATTATACACGCTTTACGCCCCAGGAACGCAGGTCGCTATGTGGACGGGACGGTGGGCGCCGGCGGACACGCCGCCGGACTGCTCGCTGCCAGCGGACCAACCGGCAGCCTGCTTGGACTGGACGTGGACCCGATGGCAGTGGAACTTGCCCAGCGCACACTCGCTCCCTTCGGGGAGCGTGCCTGTATCAAGCGGGCTTCCTACACCACCCTGCCGCAACAAGCCGCCTCGCTGGGCTGGGATGCGGTGGATGGCATCCTGCTCGACCTGGGAGCCTCCTCGATGCAGTTCGACACCGCCGGACGGGGTTTCTCCTTCCTGCAGGACGGTCCGCTGGACATGCGCTTCGACCCCACGCAGGGATTGAGCGCCGGCGACATCGTCAACGGTTGGAGCGAGGCGGAACTGGCGGACCTGATCTACCGCTACGGCGAGGAACCCGCCTCACGGCGCATCGCCAGGGCGCTGGTCGCCGCCCGACCCGTGCAGGGCACGCACCAGCTGGCAGGCATCATCGAGAAGGTCCTGCCCAGGCGCGGGGCACACCACCCCGCCACCCGCACCTTCCAGGCACTGCGCATCGCGGTCAACGACGAGCTGGAAGCCGTGGAGCAGACCCTGCCGCTGCTGATCGACCTGCTCCGCCCGGGCGGCAGGCTGGCAGTCATCTCCTTCCACTCGCTGGAAGACCGGCTGGTGAAGGAGACCTTCCACCGGGAAAGCCGGGACTGCCTGTGCCCGCCCCGCCAGCCGGTGTGCACCTGTGGGCATAAAGCCATCCTGACCGAATTAAACCGGCGGCCCATCACACCGTCGGAGGAAGAAACCCGTGAAAACCCGCGTGCACGCAGCGCGAAGTTGAGAGTAGCAGAGAGAATATAGCGAAATGCCAATGGGTGTTGGCTCAGTACGGAGGTGCAGCATCGCGATAAGGTAGTGAATGGATGAACAAAATGGAAAACATCACACACATCGTTCAGAAAGTGAAGCAGGCTCCCTGGCGGGTTCAACTCCAGTGGGTCGGCTTGCTGTTGCTGGGTCTGGTGCTCATCGCCATGATCGCCGGGATCTACATCAATGTCACCGCCCGAGCTGCCATCAGCGGACGGCAGATCCAGCTCCTCACCGGCGCCATCGACAGCAACAAACAGATCAACGCCGACCTGGAGACCGAACTCGCCAGCCTGACCGCTTCGGAAGCCATGGCTGCGCGCGCCGAGGACCTGGGCTTCCATCCAGCCGCCACAGACGAGATCACCTACGTGGCAGTTGCCGGTTATACCGACCAGGCACCGGTCGACCTCTCTTCGCCTGAGGCGGGTGTGCGCACCACGCTGCTGCAGCCCGAATACTCAGAGACCCTGTTCGATTGGTTCACACGCCAGATGACCAGCGCAGGAGACGAGTAATGAAGATCTCATCCTTCTGGCGCTACCTGACCATCGCCACCCTGCTGGGCATGCTGGGCGTGGGGGTGCTCGTCCAGATCGCCCGCATCCAGACCGACCCGGAGATCAAGGAATTGATCGGGCGCAGTTCCATCGTCGTGCGCTACTATTACCCGCCGCGCGGCGAGATCTACGACCGCTATGGGCGCCTGCTTGCCGGGAACACCACGGTCTACGAGGTCAGCGTCAGCCTGGAAGACGTTGGAGATGACCCCTCCGATATCGCCATGGCAGCCCAGGTGTACCTGGGACAGGATTACACCGCCGTGATGGAACTGCTGCTCAACCCGCCGGACGGGGTCAGGTACCTGCGTCTTGCCGATTATGTGTCGTCAGAACAGGCGGCACTGCTGATGAAGATGCAGGAGGAGCTGGACGCCTCGCCGGACGGCAACCCGCTGGCGGCGCTCGCCTTCCGCGCCCACCTGGGGCGGCAGTACCCGGAGGACGACCTGGCTTCCAACCTGCTCGGTTTTGTCACCCACGACGAATACGGCTACTTTGGCGTCGAAGCCAAGTACAACAACCTGCTCTCGGGTATCCCGGTGACCCTGCTGGTGCCCACCGACCCGCGCCGGGCGGTGGAATTGCCCGAGATACCCCCGGGAGATTCGATCATCCTGACCATCGACCGCGAACTGCAGGCGGCGGTGGAAGTCATCCTCGAACAGGCGCTTTACGAGACCGGCGCCGAATCGGGCACGATCATCGTGATGGACCCGCGCACGGGCGAGATCCTTACGCTTGCCACGACCCCCACGATGAACCTGAACGATTTCAGCCAGGTGGGCGAGATCTTCCCCGGCGAGACGCCCTTCAACCGTGCCATCAGCCAGGCGTACGAGCCCGGATCGGTCTTCAAGATCCTGACCATGGCTGCCGCGCTGGATAACGGCACCGTCCAACCCGGCACGATCTTCCTGGATGACGGCGTGTTCCAATACGGCGGCGAGTACATCAACAACTGGGATGGCGGCGCCTGGGGTTACCAGGATATGACCGGCTGTCTCGCCCACTCGCTCAACGTCTGCCTGGCTTGGGTTGCCACCGAGATGGGCAGCGATGCCTTCTACTCGTATATGCAGCGCTTCGGCATCGGGCACCTGACCGGCATCGACCTCGCCAGCGAAATGACCGGGCGGCTGAAACTCCCGGGCGACAGCGACTGGTATCCCATCGACCTGGCGACCAACGCTTTCGGGCAGGGCGTATCCGTTACACCCATGCAGATGGTGATGGCGGCTTCGGCGCTCGCCAATGACGGGCAAATGGTCTACCCGCACGTGTTGTACGCCACCGTGCAGGATGGTCGCCAGCATACCATGGCGACCCAGGTGGTGGGCAACCCGGTCTCGATGAACACAGCCCGCACCATCTCCGAGATGCTTGCCATCGCCCTCGAGACCGAAGCCTCGCGCGGGCTGGTCCCCGGGTACCGTGTGGCGGGCAAGACCGGCACCGCCCAGGTGCCCACGCCGTACGGGTACTACGACCCTGAACTGACCAACGCCTCCTTCATCGGCTGGGGACCGGTGGATGACCCGCAGTTCCTGGTGTATGTCTGGCTGGAAAAGCCCCGCAGCAGCCCCTGGGGCTCGGTGGTGGCGGCGCCGGTTTTCCGCCAGGTGGTGGAAAAACTGGTCGTGCTCCAGGGCATCCCCCCGGATGCCGTGCGCGCTCAACTTGCAGGAAGATGATGCTGACCCTGGCAGATGTGCTCGAAGCCCTGACCGATACCCGCCCCGCGGGCGCCACAGCCGTGATCACCGAAGCGGCTGTGGACTCGCGCCAGGTGATCCCCGGCGGGTTGTTCGTGGCGCTGCCGGGTGAGCGCGCCGACGGGCACGAGTACGTCGCGGATGCCTTCGAGCGCGGCGCCTCCTTTGCCTTCGTCGAGAAGGACATCACGGGTCCCTTCCGCAGCCTGGACCTGCTCCACGGCGTGGATGCTGCTGCGCCTGCCGGGAGCTTCGACCCGCCGCTGTGCCTCAAGGTGGGCAACTGCCTGGGCGCACTCCAGCAGGCAGCCCGCTTCTGGCGCCGCAAGCACGACCTGAAGGTGGTCGGCGTGACCGGCTCTGTCGGGAAATCGACCACCAAGGAAGCAGTGGCAGACGTGTTGAACACGCGTTATCACACGCTCAAGAATCCCGGCAACCTGAACAACGAGATCGGTCTGCCGCTCACCCTGCTCAAACTGGGCCCCGGTTACCAACGCGCCGTGCTGGAAATGGGTTTCTATGTCCCCGGCGAGATCTCCTTCCTGTGCGAGATCGCCCTGCCGCACATCGGCGTGGTTAGCAACATCGGGACGGTGCATGCCGAGCGCGCCGGTTCGCAGGAAGCCATCTTCCGCGGCAAAGCGGAACTGGTGCAGGCGCTGCCCGCCGAGGGGGTTGCCATCCTCAACTACGATGATCCCTGGGTGCGCAAGATGTCGGAATTGACCCGGGCGCGCGTCTTCTATTACGGACTCGACCCCACGGCTGACCTGTGGGCGGACGAGGTGGCAGGCATGGGTCTGGACGGCATCCGCTTCCGCCTGCACTACCAGGGTGAGACCCTGCACGTTCACCTGCCGATGATCGGTCAGCACTCGGTGCACACCGCCCTGCGCGCCGCGGCGGTGGGGCTGGTTGACGAATTGACCTGGCAGGAGATCATGGAAGGTCTGCACATGGGGCAGACCCAATTGCGCCTGACCGCCGTCCGCACCACCACCGGCGCGCTGCTGCTGGATGACACCTACAACGCCTCGCCGGAATCCACGCTGGCGGCTCTGAACCTGCTGGCTGAACTGGAAGGTCACAGGGTGGCGGTGCTGGGCGACATGCTGGAACTGGGTCCCTATGAAAAACAGGGACACGAACTGGTTGGGGTGCGCGCCGCCCAGGTGGCGGAGAGCCTGGTCACGGTGGGACCGCGCGGCAGGATCATCGCCGCCGCCGCCCGCCGGGCGGGGCTGAAATCCTCCAGGGTCAAGGAATTCGATGCCGTCGAGAGCGCCATCCCCCACCTGCGCCAGTCCCTGACCGCCCGCGATGTGGTCCTGGTCAAAGGGTCGCACGGGGTGCACATGGAGCGCATCGTCAGCGCGCTGGAGGCGGACGCATGAGCAATTCATCCCTTGCGCTCAGCCTCGCCGCGCTGGCATTCATGCTGACGGTCATCTGGGGAGGTCCCCTGCTGCGCATCCTGCGGCACTACAAGATCGGCAAACTGATCCGCGTGGAAGAACCGGGCAAGCACTTCACCAAGATGGGCACGCCCACCATGGGCGGGATCATGATCATCCTGCCGGTGACCCTGGTGACGGTGCTGTTGAACGCCGCCAGCCTGATCGGCATGGAGATCCTGGGGCAGTCGGTGCTGGTGCCCCTGCTGGTCATGGTGGCGTACGGCGTGCTGGGCGCAGTGGACGATTGGGAAGGCATCCGCGGCAAGCGCAAAGGCGAAGGCATGCGCATCCGCACCAAGCTGTTGATGCAGGTCCTGCTGGCGGTCGTGGTTGCCTGCGTGCTGAAGTTCCTGCTCAAAGTGCCCGACCTGTACCTGCCGGGCATCCAGGGCGAGATCACGGTCAGCGCCTGGGTCTACATCCCGGTGGCGGCATTCATCATCGTCGGGGCATCCAATGCCGTCAACTTCAACGACGGGTTGGACGGCATGGCAGGGCTGATCTCGGCAACCATCTTCGTCGCCTACGGTGTGGTGGCACTGCTGCAGGGGCAGGTGTTCGTCGCCCGCTTCTGCTTCACGCTGGTGGGTGCCTTGTTCGGTTTCCTGTGGTTCAACGCCCACCCGGCGCAGTTGTTCATGGGCGACACCGGCGCGCTTTCGCTCGGAGCGACCATCGCAGTGGTCGCCTTGATGACCGGTCAATGGGCGATCCTGCCCATCATCGCGGTCATCCCGGTCAGCGAGGCGGTGGCGGATGTGCTCCAGATCGCCTACTTCAAGATCACGCACGGCAAGCGCCTGTTCAAGATGGCGCCCCTGCACCTGCACTTCGAGATGCTGGGCTGGTCTGAAACCCAGATCGTCCAGCGCTTCTGGTTGATCGGTTTGAGCGGTGCCATGCTGGGCATCGGATTGGCGATGGTGTGAGCATGACTGCGTGGACCGGCAAGCGCGTACTCATTCTCGGCGCCGCCCGACAGGGGCTGGCAGCCGCGCGCTGGCTGGCGATCCACGGGGCGGAGGTCAGCCTGAACGACCGCCGCTCACCCGAAGCGCTGCAGGCGGCTGTCCGCTCGCTGGAGGGGCTCAAGGTTCAGTGGGTGCTGGGCGATCATCCGCTGGCACTGCTGGATGCGACCGATGTGCTCTGCATCTCCGGCGGCGTGCCGCTGGATAACCCGCTGGTCAGGGAAGCCGCGGCGCGCGGCATCCCGCTGACCAACGACACGCAGATCTTCATGGAAGTGGTCCCCTGCCCGACAGTGGGCATCACCGGGTCGGCAGGCAAGACCACCACCACGACCCTGGTCGGCTTGATGGCGCAGCAGGCGCTCGGCGCCCGGGCGTACACCGGCGGCAACATCGGCGATCCCCTGCTCAACCACGTGGATGGCATGAACGCGCAGGACCTCGCCATCCTGGAACTGTCCAGTTTCCAGTTGGAGCAGATGACGCTTGCCCCGCGCGTGGCGGTGATCCTCAACATCACCCCCAACCACCTGGACCGGCATGGGACAATGGCGGCGTACACGGCGGCGAAACGCCGCATCCTCGAGTTCCAGGCACCGGCAGACACTGCCGTGCTGGGACGCGACGACCCCGGTGCCTGGGAACAACGTCAGGCGGTGCGCGGGCGGCTGGTCTCATTCGGCATCAGCCCGCTGCCGGAAGGCATGGACGGCACCTGGCTTTCGGACGGCACGCTCCACCTGCACAGCCGCGGCGCCGACCTGGCGCTGCTGCCGGCGGACAGCCTGCAGCTGCGCGGCGAGCACAACCTGCTGAACGTGCTGGCTGCCTTTGCCATCGGCGACGCCTGCGGGCTGGAACCGGACGCCATGATCCGTGCCGCCCGGTCCTTCCAGGGCGTGGCGCACCGCCTGGAATACGTGCGCACCGTGCGCGGCGCCCGCTGGTACAACGACTCGATCGCCACCGCCCCCGAGCGGACGATGGCTGCCATTCGCGCCTTCAACGAGCCGATCGTCCTGCTGCTCGGCGGGCGCGACAAGAACCTGCCCTGGCACGACCTGGCTTCGCTGGTGCGCCAGCGCGTGGCGCACGTGGTGCTCTTCGGCGAGGCAGCTGGCAAGATCCAGGCTGCCCTGGCGGAGCAGCCCGGCACGTACAGCCTGACGCACTGCCCGGACCTGGAGCAGGCAGTCCAGGCAGCGGCAAAAGTCGCCGGCAAGGGAGATGTCGTCCTGTTCTCCCCTGGCGGGACCAGTTTTGACAGTTTCAAGGATTTCGAAGAACGCGGAGAGGCATACCGAAAATGGGTATCGGAACTTACGTAAGACCTTCATCCCGCAAGAGCACAGCAGTCCCGGCGCGCCGGGCAAAACCGGTCGCCGGTGACCTGATCCTGGTGGCGACGGTGATCGCCCTGTGCGTCTTCGGCTTGCTGATGGTCTTCTCTGCCAGCACCGATTATTCCCTGCAAGCCTACCTGGAGGAAATGGGACCCGAGATCGCCCCGTATTACATCTTCCTCAAACAGGTGGGACTGATGCTGGGCGGGTTGCTGGTGGCGCTGGTGGCTTCAAGGATCGACTACCACCTCTACCGCAAGTGGGCAGTGCCGATGATGGCGCTCTCGCTCTTCCTGCTGATCGCCGTCCTGATCTTTGGTGAAGAAGTGCTCGGCTCGCGGCGTACATTCATCGGCGGCTCGCTCCAGCCTTCCGAACTGGCGAAGGTGGTCACGATCATCTACCTTGCCGTCTGGCTCCACAGCAAGCGCGAGTACCTGCATGATATGCTGCTGGGTCTTGTGCCCCTGGCGCTCATCCTGGGGGGCATCGGCGGTCTCATCCTGCTGGAACCCG
>JBFYSG010000230.1:0-7364 GCA_041301835.1 Chloroflexota bacterium
CGGTTCGCCTTCCAGCCGCTGGGTTTTGATGTTGGAGGTCAGCAGAGCTTGCTTGAAGTCTGCCGCCGTCTGGAAGCGGTTGTCGGGGCTGACCGCCATGGCTTTTTCGACCGCGGCTGCCAGTTTGCGCGAGACCTTGGGATTGCGTTTGCGGATCGGGGTCAGTTCCACGTTGTCCATCGCCCGCGCCAGCCCATCCTCGGGGATGATGCTGGTCAGGGCGGCGTACAGGGTGGCGCCCAGCGAATAGATGTCGGTGCGCGGGTCGGTGCGGGCGGTGCCGTACTGTTCGGGTGGTGAATAACCCGGGGTCATGGCGCGCGCCCCGGTGGTGGTTGCCTGGCTGCCTTTCAGCAGTTTCGCCAGCCCAAAATCCACCAGGTAGACGTGCCCGTCGGGCGCGATGCGCACGTTTCCGGGCTTGAGATCGCGGTGGATGATGGATGGTTTACGGGTGTGCAGGTATTCGAGCGCATCGCACATCCCCGCCCCGATCAGGATGGCTTCCTCCTCGGAGACCGCCCCGGAGCGTTCCATGCGCTGGCGCAGGTCCTCCCCCTCGATGTAGTCCATGATGAGGTACTGTCCCTGCTCGCCGATGACGAAGTGATCGGTGACGCGCGGCAGGTTGGGGTGGCGCAGGTTGGCGAGGATCACCGCTTCCAGGCGGAACTGGCGGGCGTACTCGTCGGTGGTGAACAGGTTTTCCTTGACCGCCACATCCACGCCCAGGTTCTCGTCCACGGCGCGGTAAACCGATCCCATGCCCCCCTGACCCAGGATTTCCACGATGCGATAACGCTTGTGGAGCAAATAGCCGCGTTCAAGAGTGCTTGACATCATCGAAATAATGCCATGATTATATCAGTTTACCCTTGTGCAAAACATTACATAACAGTTTCGCAAAGTGGTCAGCTGCGCCGCTCTGCCAGTTTCAATTTCAGGAAAGCCCACGGTGCGCCGCCGGTGACCCACAGACCGATGCAGGCGTAGCGTACGTAACGCAGGCTCCAGCCCAGCAGGTCCTGGCTTTCCGGGAAGATGAATTTCAAGCCGTAGCGGATGGCGAGCACGCCTGCCACACCCAGCAGGTAGCGCAGCACCAGTTTCCACCAGGCGCCTTTCTCCTGGAAGCCGCCCAGCCGCACCAACAGTATGGCACCCGCCAGCAGACCGAAGAAGGTGCCGCCGTTGGTGAAGGCGCCGTCCAACGATACCGCCTCGCCGGCATACGCCGCCCATTCCGCCGGAGGCGCCCAGCTGCTGAGTTTCAACCAGGCATAGGGTAGAGCCGGGAGTGCCACCAGCAGCAACGATACCAGGAAAGCGCTCAGCACCTGCGCGCCGGGGGATAACTTCTTTGCCCAAGCGGTCACCGGTTTCCACAGGCTCGCCACCAACCACACCAGCAGCGCGCCGAGCAGCCAGCCGAGCAGCACGTCGTGCGGGAAGTGAACCCCCAGCGAGAGCCGCGAGATGCCGATGAACAGGATGACCAGGATGGCGATCACCCATGCCCAGCGCTGGCGCAGCCAGGCTGCCATGATGCCCCACACCGCAGCCGCGTTCTGCGCATGCCCGGAAGGCACGCCGAAGGAGGTCTCGGATGCGAATCCCTGCACCTGGCTGGAAACCCAGTAGGGGCGCGGTCCGTGCAGGAGCATTTTAAGGGTATCGTTCAACCCGCCGCTCAGCATAAGGATCACCGCCACGCGCATGCCGAGCGCAGTGGAGTAACACCAGTAGAACACCGGGAGGACCAGCATGAAGAATTCCTCCGTGCCCAGGAAGGAGAATAATTGCATTGGCAGGGTCTGCCAGCCGCCCAAAGATTGCAGCCCGGCAATGAGTTGAATACCGAAATCAAGGATCGTTTGCATGCGTCCTCCTCGTAGATTGACGGTTTGGCAGGAAGTATTGTACACTCAAAGCATGAATCCTGCTGAGGGACGCTGCCGTGATCTGCCTGCCTGGCTGCTGCTGGGGCTTGCCCTGGCGGTTGCCAGCCAGCGCCTGGTCGCCACCGGCTGGACTGAGGACCTGGGCATCACCTTTTTGCTGGTGCTTGCCGGGCTTGGGCTTGGTCTGGCACTCGGGGTCAGCCGTTTCCGGGGCGGGCTGGTCTTCCTGCTGACCCTGCTCTACGGGCTGGTGCTGGTGCCCTTCCTTGCCGCCGGTCTGCTCTATCCTGCCGTGCCCTGGCTGGAGCGGATGGCTTCAATGGGCGGCAGGATCGCCCACTCGCTGGCGGTGATCGCCGCCGGCGTGCCGCTCGAAGATGCCTTTCTCTTCCTGGCGTTCTTCGCCGTGACCTTCTGGAGCCTCGGTGCAGCCTCGGGCTTCGCCCTGGCGCGGCATGGGCGTTTTGGCGGCGCCATCCTGCCGGGGGGCATCGCCCTGGTGTTGTTGCAGATATTTGACGCCCGCGGCGACCAGAGCGTGTTTTTCATGGCGCTGTTCCTGTTCCTGGCGCTGCTCCTGATGGGACGCCTTCATTACGCCCGCAGGCAGGAGACCTGGCACACCTGGCGGCTTTTTGCCGCGGGGGAGGCGCGCGCCAACATCAACCTGACCACCCTGGCGATCGCTTTCCTGCTGGTGCTGACCGCCTGGCTTATGCCTGTCTCCTCCCGCCCGGTACCTGTCCTGCGCCAGTGGTGGCAGGACATCTCGGACCTGTGGGAGGATAACGACAGCCTGGACAATGTCATCGCCGGGTTGGACACGGAACCCGCCGAGCCGGTGAACGAGTTCTACGGCAGGAACCTTGCCCTGGGGACCGAAGCCTTCCTCAGCAATGCGGTCTACTTTCGCATCCAGACCACCGGGGTGGGCGGGCAGGAGCGCTATTATTGGCGCGTGCGCTCGTATGACGTGTACGAGAACGGGGAGTGGGGGACCGGTACGGTGCTGGAACGCAACTTCGGTCCGCGCGACCGCTCGCTGCAACTGCCCGAGCGCCTGGGATTGAGCGCCGAGTTCACCTTCAAGGTGATCGATACCACCGCCGGTGTGCTGGTCACCCCGGCGCGTCCCACCTGGGTCAGCCGCCCGGTGCGCCTTACCTACCTGCCCGCCGGGGAGGAGTCGCTCGAGCCGCTGCTCTTCCGCCCAAGTGAAGCCATCCAGCCCGGGGAGGAGTATATTGTCCACGCGGTGCTGCTGGAGCCGACCGTCAAGGATCTGCGCCTGTCTGGCACGGAGTATCCCGCCTGGGTGAGCGAGCGCTATCTCCAATTGCCTGCCGATCTGCCTCCCGCCATCGCCGAGCTGGCGCTGGAGATCACCGGCGAGGCGGAAACGCCCTACGACAAAGCCGCAGCCGTGACCTCCTACCTGCGCCGGGAGATCGACTACGCCACCAGTGTGCCCCCCGCGCCAGCGGGGCGCGATACACTGGCATGGTTCCTGTTCGACTACAAGCAGGGTTTCTGCAATTACTATGCCACCGCCGAGGTGCTCATGCTGCGCGCCGCCGGTGTGCCTGCCCGCCTGGTGGTCGGGTTTGCCGAGGGCGAGTACGAATCACCCGGCTGGTACACCGTACGCCAGCGCGACGCCCACGCCTGGCCCGAGGTTTATTTCCCGGGCATCGGCTGGGTGGAATTCGAGCCGACCACCTCGGAGGCGGAGTTGATCCGCCCCAGCGGGGAGCAGGCGCTGCCCGGTGATGGGGAGACCACGCCGCTCACGCCGCAGCTGGAAGTCACCCCCGACCTGCCGGTCGAGGCGGAGGGCACTCCAGCGCCTGCCGGGGCGGGCGTGGAGAGCAATACCGGCGGCAATTCGCTGGTCATGCTGCTGGTCTTTTTTGCCGTTTTCATCCTGGTCGGCAGCGCCCTCGCCTGGGCGTACATCTCCGGGACAATGGAGCGCGCCGCCGGGCGCCTGCGCCAGGTCTTCCATGCCCCGCTGCCCATCCTGGCGCGTGACTGGTTGGCGTTGAATGCCCTGCCCGTGCCTGCCTGGCTGGAACGGCAGGCATGGCATGCCGGCTTGAGCCAGGTGGGACGCAGTTTCATGACCGTGTACCGCCTGCTGCGGCGGCTGAAGTTCCCCGCCACGGCGGCGCTCACCCCCGCCGAAGCCGCCGCGGCGCTCAGCGCCTGCCTGCCGCAGGGCGTGCAGGAGACCGCCGCGCTGCTGCAGGAGTACCAGTCCGCAGTCTACTTCACGCGCCAACCCGACCTGGAACGGGCGCGGCACGCCGCCCGATCCCTGCGGCGCATGCTGCGTGCAGTGAAGCGTTCGCGCCCGGCTTGACCCCCCGCTGGGATGGTAAAAGGGGTAGAATCGCAGCAGGAGCATCCATGTCCGAATCCACAGCGCTCAACGAACAGATCCTTGCCCTGAGCAAACTTGCCGGACAAATCCGCGCCAACCTGCAGGTGGTGCGCGCCAGCCTGCCGCCCGATACGCTCGAACTGCTCTCGAACCTGGAGGGGACGCTCTTCCTGGTAAGCCGCGAGGTGACCGCCGTGGAGGAGGAGCACCACAAGTTGTTCGCCCTGGCGAGCACGACCGAAGCGGTCAATTCCAGCCTGGACCTGGATGAGGTGCTGCAACTGGTGATGGATACCATCGTGCGGCTGACCACCGCCGAACGCGGCTTCCTGATGCTGCGCGATGTCCGCGGCGAGATGACCACCCGGGTGGCGCGCAACTGGGAGCAGGAATCGCTCAATCCAAACGAATTCGCCGTCAGCAGCACGGTCATCCAGCGGGTGATCGAGTCCGGCGAGCCGGTGCTGACCACCAACGCGCAGGAGGACCCGCGCTTCGGCGGGCACGAATCCATCGTTGCCTACAACCTGCGCTCGATCCTGTGCGTGCCGCTCAAGGTGAAGGACGAACTGATCGGGGTGATCTACGCCGACAACCGCATCCGCGCCGGCATCTTCAACGAGGCGGAACGCGACCTGCTGGCGGTCTTTGCCAACCAGGCTGCCATTGCCATCGAGAACGCGCGCCTGTTCGCCTCGGTGCGCTCCACCCTGGCGGAGGTGACCGAACTGAAAAGCCTGATGGACAATGTCTTTGCCTCCATCGCCAGCGGGGTGCTGACCGCCAACATCCTCGACCAGATCACGCTGTGCAACCGGGCGGCTGAATCGATCCTGGGGGAGGCGAGCGCCGACCTGGTGGGCAGGCGCCTGGATCAGGCTCTGCCCGGGCTGACGGACGAACTCAACCGCCATTTGCAGGCGGTGCGCAAGACCGACCAGGCGGTGGTCGGGCTGGAGATCACCCACCAGCACCCCGGGCGCGGGGCGCGCGACTGGCGCATCAACCTCTCACCGCTCAAGGATGCCGACCAGACCACGCAGGGGGTTGCCATCGTGCTGGACGACCTGACCGAGCAGAAGAAACTGGAGGCGCAGCACCGCCTGCTGGAGCGCATGGTCAGCCCGGCGGTGCTCAACCAGATCGACCCGGACAGCCTGCAGATCGGCGGTCAGCAGCGCGACCTGACCATCCTGTTCGCCGATATCCGCGGCTTTACCACCTTCAGCGAGCAGCAGACCCCGGCGGGGCTGGTGGCGGTGCTCAACCGCTACCTGGCGGCGGGCGCAGAAGCCGTGCTGGCGCAGGAAGGCACCGTGGACAAGTTCCTGGGTGATGCGGTCATGGCGTGGTTCAACGCGCCTCTGCCGCAGCCCGATCACACCCTGCGGGCGGTGCGCGCCGCCCTGGCGCTCAAAGCGGCGGTGGAAGCCCTGCATGCTGAACTGCCGCCAGAAGGGCACCTGTCCTTCGGCGTCGGCATCCACTACGGCGAGGCGGTGCTGGGCTGGATCGGCACCGAGAAGCGCCTGGAGTACACAGCCATCGGCGACTGCGTCAACACCGCCAAGCGCATCCAGGAGAACGCCGCCAAAGGGCAGATCCTCATCAGCCGGGAAGCCTACCAGCAGGTGAAGGAGAGCGTGGAGGCGCGACCGTATGCCCCCCTGCACGTCAAAGGCAAGGCGGAGCCGGTGGAAGTCTTCGAGTTGATCGGTGTGAAATGAAGGGGGGAGAGGCGCGGGCGGCGGGTTACTACCCCTCCACCGCGCTCAGGTAGACCGTCTGACTGCGGGTGCTGAAGCCTGCCCATACGACCCGCTCGCCCAGCCGGTATTCCTCCAGCGAGACTACCCGCCCATCGACGCCAATGGTCTCCACGTGCATGGTCTTGTTGGCGGGCAGGCAGACAACGCTGACCTCCTCATCGCTGGTGGTGCCGCTCTGCATGAAACGTTCCACCACTCTTGAGATGACCTGCTTCTCATTGGTGATCATCGGCGCCTCGGCACATCGGAGACCCCGACCCCAAGCATGCGCCGCAGTTCCGTTTCAGCTTCCAGCACGGGGACAGACAGGACGTAGGACCATTCACCCAGCAGGGCCTCGCGCGAGCGTTTCATCAGGTTCTGATCGTTGTCGTTGAGCGGGCGCACCTGCTGGTAGGTGGTCAGGTCGCGCAGCACACGGCACAGGGATACCGCCCGCCCGTCCCGCAGGCGTTCGGTCAGCGAGAGTTTCCGCTCCTGGCGGTCGTCTGGCAAGGGCTCGCCGGTGCCGCTCAGGATGGTGAACAGGCGCTTGAAATCGGTGGGGGTGGAGGGGGCGCGCAGGCGGGTCGGCAGCTCGGCATCCGCCGGGACCCAGATGGTCAGGTCGCGGATGGCGATGGCGTAATACAGGATCTTACGATCCGAAAGGACGCGTTCTTCGATGCCGGTGACATGCCCAAAGCCGAATGTCCAGTGTACAACCGGGTCGCCTATTTGGAATTCCATTGCACCTCCTGTTAGACCTGCTTATCCAATAAAAGGCGCCAGCCCTTCAATAGGACTGGCGCTTGCCTGTCGATCCTAAGACGTGTACCTATTATATCATCCCCGGGGGGCGACAGACGCCGCTCTTTGCCTGCTGCAGCATGATCTCATACGAAAGACGCTCCCTGTTCGGGAGCGTCTTTCGTATGGCGGGGAGGGCGGGATTCGAACCCGCGACTGAGGTTTAAGCCCCAGTACTCACTTAGCAGGCGAGCCCAATCGGCCTCTCTGGCACCTCCCCGGGTGCCCGCGCGCAGGCGGTGGAGTGATAAGGCGGAGGGAGAGGGATTCGAACCCCCGGTGACCTTGCAGCCACGACTGATTTCAAGTCAGTTGCCTTAAACCACTCGGCCATCCCTCCGGGCTGGACGATTTTACCATATCTTGCCCGCCCGGGAACCTGCCAGGTAGGATTTGATTGCCGACAAACTTGGTATAATTTGCGCCCTAAGCCAGGCTGCACCCGCGCAGACCAGTCGAAAGAAGAAAGCCAGGAGCGAGATGACCAAGAAATACCACCTCTGGACCGAGGGCTGTCAGATG